>CBDTXT010000219.1:0-5682 GCA_965364465.1 uncultured Chromatiaceae bacterium | reverse complement strand
AACGACTCGGCCTGCTCTCGCTGAACCTCCGAGACCTCGGGGGTCGCAAACAGCACGGTCGCTCCGGATTGGATCACCGCCGGTGTGTTCGGCATGGTCCGGACCAGCGCCGCGGGCCCATCGAGCCAGGCTTGCAGGCTATCGCAACGGACACCGGCCGCGATGGAAATGACCAGCGGACGATGTTCCCGAATCGGTTCGGCGATATCCCTCACCACTTCGCGCAGCACTTGGGGCTTGACCGCGAGCACGACGATATCGGCACCCTTGACGGCCTGTCGATTGTCCTGCGACGTGTGGATGCCGGTCGCTGCGCCGAGCGCCCGGCATTTCTGTTCTGAACAGTCAGTGGCGGCGAGACGCCCGGGCGCTATCCCGTCGGCGAGCAGTCCACTGATCAGTGCGCCGGCCATGTTTCCGGCCCCTATGAAAACGATCTGTCCGCTCATTTCTTCTCCGCAGCTGTGCGTTGAGCCATGTGCCTAAGTCTAACGGATGCCTTGCCCTCCGGCGCTGGATTCATCCGGTGCGCGCGCCGAAGATATCCGTGCCGATGCGCACGATCGTAGCCCCCTCGGCAATCGCATCCTCCATGTCGCCGCTCATTCCCATGGACAGGGTGTCCAGCGCAAGGCCCTGTCCCCTGAGATCGACCAGCAACTCGTGCAGCCGAGCGAAGGCACCGCGCTGGAGCTCCGACGGGCTGGCGGGGTCGGGCATGGTCATCAGACCGCGCAACTGAAGGCCGGGCAGGCGCGCCACCGCGTGGGCGAGCTCGGGCAACGCATCCGCTGCGATGCCGCCCTTGCTCGCTTCGCCACTGAGGTTGACCTGAAGGCAGACCTTGAGCGGTGGTGTTCCGCGCGGCCGTCGGTCGCTGAGTCGTTCGGCATGTCGAAGTTGATCAAGACTGTGCACCCACGCGAAGTGCCGGCTGACCTCTGCCGCCTTGTTGCTTTGCAGGCGGCCTATGAAATGCCACTCGATGTCCGTGTCTGCCAACGCCCTGATCTTCGGCAGCGCATCCTGCAGGTAATTCTCGCCGAATCGGCGCTGCCCGGCAGCGTAAGCGGTGCGCACGTCAGCGACCGGTTTGGTCTTGCTCACGGCCAGCAGTGCCACCTCTGCGGGTCGCCGGCCCGCCGCGATCGCGGCCTCGCGGATGCGCTCGGTGACGCTCTGCAGTCGCTTGGGAATATCGTTCATCGAGGGGTTATCATACCGGTTCTTGCGCTCGGTCCGTTTTTGCCGGCCTTGCCTCAACTCGCCGGCAAGGCTGTCGCTAACTATGATTGGAAAATACGCTATCTGACTCAATGTTGTTGCGGGAACATTAAATGGATATTGCTGAGCTGCTGGCGTTTAGCGTCAAGCACAATGCTTCGGATCTGCATCTTTCCGCGGGTCTGCCGCCGATGATCCGCGTGGATGGCGACATCAGGCGCATCAACGTCCCGGTCCTGGATCACAAGACCGTTCATGAGCTCGTCTACGACATCATGAACGACAAGCAACGCAAAGACTACGAGGAGTTCTTCGAGGTCGATTTCTCGTTCGAGATACCGGGCCTGGCCCGTTTCCGCGTCAACGCATTCAACCAGGATCGTGGTGCGGCCGCGGTTTTTCGAACCATCCCGTCGAAGGTACAAAGCCTGGAAGAACTCAATTGCCCGGCGGTCTTCCGCGAAATCTGCGACAACCCTCGCGGCCTTGTCCTGGTGACTGGCCCGACGGGTTCGGGCAAGTCGACCACGCTTGCCGCGATGATGGATCACAAGAACGATACGGAGTACGGGCACATCCTGACGATCGAGGACCCGATCGAGTTTGTCCACCAGAGCAAGAAGTGCCTGATCAACCAGCGGGAGGTGCATCGTGACACGCTCGGTTTCGCCGAGGCGCTGCGGTCGGCACTGCGTGAAGACCCTGACATCATTCTGGTCGGCGAACTGCGCGATCTGGAGACCATCCGCCTGGCGATGACGGCGGCCGAGACCGGGCACCTGGTATTCGGCACGCTGCATACCAGTTCTGCGGCGAAGACCATCGACCGCATCGTCGACGTCTTCCCCGCCGGTGAAAAGGCCATGGTGCGTTCGATGCTTTCGGAGTCCTTGCGTGCGGTCATTTCGCAGACGCTCCTAAAACGCATCGGTGGTGGTCGCGTCGCCTGTCACGAAATCATGATCGGTACGCCCGCGATTCGTAACCTGATTCGCGAGGACAAGGTGGCCCAGATGTACTCTGCGATCCAGACCGGACAGGCCTTTGGCATGCAGACCCTGGATCAGGGTATGCAGGAGATGCTTCGCAGAGGCCTGATTTCGAAGCAGGATGCGATCTCGCGGGCGGTGAACAAGGATTTGTTCAACTAGCCGAGAGCCGAGATTGTTCGGTCGCGGTGTTCTCGGCGGCGGGGATCCGTAGAGGACGGCCCGCGGCCGGGGCGTTGCCGCCCCGCTGCCCCCAACGGGAGACGCATGTATGGAATTCAAGAGTATTCTCGAGGTCATGGTCCAGAAGAAGGCGTCGGACCTGTTCGTGACGGCAGACATCCCGCCCAGCATCAAGGTCCACGGCCGGATAATGCCGGTTTCGCGGACACGGCTTGATGCCGCCCAGACGCGAGAGCTGACCTTGGCACTGATGACGCCGGAGCAACGCGACGAGTTCCTGCACACCAAAGAATGCAATTTCGCGTTTACCGCCAAGAACATTGGCCGTTTCAGGGTCAGCGCTTTTGTTCAGCGAGACGCGGTGGGCATGGTCCTGCGACTGATCGAGACGCATATCCCCACCTTCGAAGAGCTGGGCCTTCCGCACTCGCTTCAAGACCTCGCGATGACCAATCGCGGCATCGTTTTCTTCGTAGGGGCGACCGGTACCGGCAAGTCCACGTCACTGGCGGCAATGGTGGGATACCGCAACCAGAACAGCACGGGCCATATCATCAGCATAGAGGATCCGATCGAGTTTCTTCACAGCCATGCCGGCTGTATCGTGACGCAGCGGGAAGTGGGAATCGACACGGAGTCCTATGAAGTCGCGCTACGCAACACGCTGCGTCAGGCGCCCGATGTGATACTCATCGGAGAGATCCGCACGCGCGAGGCGATGGAACATGCGATCGCGTTTGCCGAGACCGGCCACCTGGTACTGACCACGCTGCATGCCAACAACGCCAACCAGGCGCTCGATCGCATGCTGCACTTCTTTCCCGAAGAGCAGCATGCCCAGGTGCTGATGGACCTGTCGCTGAACCTGCGCGGGATCGTTGCCCAACAGTTGGTGCGGCGTCCCGACGGCAGTGGCAGGCGCGCCATCATGGAGGTGCTGCTGAACACCCCGCTGGTGTCGGATCTGATTCTCAAAGGCGAAGTTCACAAGCTAAAGGAACTGATGAAAAGGTCCACTGAGCAGGGAATGATCACCTTCGACCAGGCTTTGTACGATGCGTTCCTGCGTGGTGAGATCACCGAAGAAGATGCGTTGCATCATGCAGACTCCGCCAATGAGGTGCGCTTGATGATCAAACTCGGTGACACCAGTCCAAACGCGTTGCGCCGCGATGCGGGCAAGCTGGGTTTCACCGAGTAGCGGGCCGCATCGATGGTCGGGATGCGTCGTCCGGCCAAAGGAAAGTAGACAATCTCTTGGATGATTGACTGACCCGGCGTCGTGATGCGTTGAGCCCGCGGCGGAGCGACCTGGTCGCCAGGGGCCGGGTACTGTCCGGCCAGCGCAAAGAGAGCAATCTACAGCGTTTTAGGGACGAAACACCGATTGATTCATTTTCTGTGCTCCGTGTTGTCTACGCAGCTGGCGAACTTGCAGCGAGCCGGCGGAGACGTGGATGCCGTCATCCATGCCTCGGCGGAGCGACTGCTTGCGCACACCACGGCGTGCCGCGGGTCTTCATCAGGGTGCCCGTATTCGCCGGATCGCACGCGAACTGGGGTGCCTTTATCATCGCGTGCACACTGGCTGCCTAGGCGGCTCGCAACCCACTACCTCGCGCGCCACCCACGATGCCCGCAAGGGGCTCGGGACAGAAGGTCTTGCCCCGGTGTGGGAATCTTGCCGGTAGACGTCGCCCCGATGAGCGAGACGGCCCGCCGAATCGCCACCGCGCCCAGCGCGGTCGGCTGTCCGTCGATCGGCCCTATTGCCACGACTGCCGGCCTCATCCGTATCGATCAGGGCCCTCCGCCCGGAAAAACTTTAGTCGCTTGCGCCCCGGGCTTGCCGGGATCGCCGGCCAGTGTCCCCCGGGGTCCAGCGACCACCGGCAGAGACCTTCCTTTACCCGCCTGAGCGGTTGAGTGCGCGCAGCGATATGCAGAGGGTTTTTCAGCCGGCTTTTCGAGCATCGTTCCTCAGCCTCAAATGGAAGGTACTGGCGGCGCTGAGTATCGCGCTGGTCGTGGCGAACGCGGGCCTTGCATACTTTGCTTACGCGAGGGCCGCGGGTCAGTTCCAGTCCGAGCAGGTCAACAAACGTCTCAGCCAGGTACGCGAGTTTCAGCTGCTCTCGTCAAACGCGTTCGAACCAATCGCGCTGTTTGCCTCTCTGATCCCGATACTTGGCCTTGACCGCGACAAAGAGGCTGCAGACGGCGAGGAAAGCCGGTTCGAAGCGATACTCTCAGAGCACCGGGCGATGCTGGAGCTGGAATGGGGCATCGAGGGTGTGCACATGTTTACCGCGTATCCGGGTGTAGAGGCCGTCGTCTCCTGGCCCGAGGCTCGCGAAGCACCTGCGCTCGACGACCTGCTCGGAGGCAGCGGCGAGCCGGGGCGGGCGGCCACACGACTGGTCTGTGAGATGTCCTGCGTCCAGGTTGTCGTAGTTCCCTTGTTGCGCAGCGGGCGCGCCGTTGGCCTGCTGGTCGTCGAAAGGTCCATCCGTGATCTGCTTCGGGAGTTCCAGCTTCTGTCCGGCGCGGATCTCGCCTTGTTGAATGCCCGAGGCGCCGCGACAACCGTCGGTAATGGCCGGACCGAGCCGTGGAGTTCGGCCGTGGTCAGCGTCACGCAAGGTTGGACGACGCTCCCCCTACTCGAGGCGGTCGCGCAACGTCGTTCGTTGGAAGACCTCGGGGGCCAGTCGCTGCGGGTTCGGCATGGCGCCGAGTGGTTTGAGCTTTTCGCGATGCCCCCGATGCCGACCACCGAAGGTCTGCGGGTGCTGGTGGTGAATCGGGTGACCCAGCAGGTCGATGCGTTGAACGATGTCCTGATCGACAGCCTGTTGCTGGGGCTGGCCGGACTGTTGTTTGCCGAGTCGTTGGTGCTCAGCCTCTTGTGGGGGCCGATGCAGCGTATCCAGGAGGTGGTGGGCTTGCTGCCCATGCTGGTCGACAGGTCCTACGCGCGCTTGCAGCAGCATCTTGCAGTGGTCGCCGGAGGTCGCCTTGTACGCGACGAGGTCGACACGATGGTCGACATGATCGGTTCTGTTGCATGGCAGGTCGAGCGGCTCGGGCGGGCGAAGGCCTCGGCTGCCCATGCGCTGCGGGAAAGCGAGCGGAACCTCCAGTTGGCGCAATCGCTGGCGCGCGTCGCGAGTTGGACCGGATGTCCGGCTGAAGGGACGTTCGAAATCAACCAGGGTGCGGCCTATATCAACGGAATTCTTCAGCACCTGCAAACCTGGAATGAACTCATCACTTTGGTGCATCC
>CBDTXT010000218.1:0-5750 GCA_965364465.1 uncultured Chromatiaceae bacterium | reverse complement strand
GGCGCCCGATAGCTCGATGTAGACATCGGCCGGGCCCTGCTGGGCGGTGGGCGAGCCGAGCTCGCCGGTCGTATTGTCGCGCCCGCTCTTGACCGTCGATGGCGTCGAACAGCCGAACAACAGCGCAATCGACAGCGCCCCGCCGAAAAGCCGGACTGATGCGAAACTCATGGACGATGCTCCTGCACGATCGGGATCCTTTTGAGTTGACGGCGACTCCGGTCGTGCACCTTCCCGACCAGTTGTCCGCAGGCGGCATCGATATCGTCGCCGCGGGTCTTGCGGGTGGTCGAGATGATGCCGGCGCGCTTCAGACGCTGGCGGAAGGACTCGACACGTTCGGGGGGCGAAGTGCGGTAGCCGCTGCCCGGAAACGGGTTGAAGGGAATCAGGTTGACCTTGGAGGGGACCCCCTGCAGCAGCCGAATCAGCGCCTTCGCATGGCTGATCGAGTCATTCACCCCATCCAGCATCACATATTCCCAGGTGACCTTGCGACGCCTGTCATTCTGGATGAATTCCTTGCACGCGGGAATCAGCTCCTCGAGCGGATACTTGCGGTTGATCGGCACCAGCTGGTCGCGCAGCGCATTGTCGGGCGCATGCAGAGAGACGGCCAGGCTGACGTCGCAAACCTCGCGCAGTCGCCTGAGGGCCGGCACGATCCCCGAGGTGCTGACCGTGACCCGCGTCTTGGAGATCATGTAAGCGAGATCCTCCTGCATCAGCTCCATGGCCGGCACGACGTTGTCGAAATTGGCCAGCGGCTCACCCATGCCCATCATTACCACATTTGTCGGCGGATGCCCCAGCTCGCGCGTCGCCAGCCACACCTGGGAGATGATCTCCGCCACCGTCAGGTTACGGTTGAAACCCTGCTGTGCGGTCGAACAGAAAGAACAGTCGAGCGCGCAACCGACCTGAGAGGATACGCAGATGGTGCTGCGTGCACCATCGGGAATATAGACCGTCTCGATATGCTGGCCGTCGGAAAGCTCGAGCAACCACTTGGTTGTGCCGTCACGTGCCGGCTGCGCGAGCACAAGCTGTGGCAGCGCGACCTCGGCCTGCTCACGCAGGCGCTCGCGCAGGGCCTTGGGCACGTCGGTCATCGCATCGAAATCGGTCACCCCGTGCTTGTGGATCCACTTGAGCACGTTGCGCCCGTGAAACGGCTTGCTGTCCAGACCGGCGAAATAGGCCTCGATGGCCTGTCTGGTCAGACCGAGCAGGTTGGTCTTGGGTCGATCAGCCACGCACGACGACTCAGCGGGTGCGCTCGCAGACGCCGTCCGGGAAGAAGAACCCGATCTCGACCTTGGCGGTGTCCGGACCGTCGGAACCGTGCACCGCGTTCTCGTCGACGGTCTGCGCGTGATCGGCGCGAATCGTACCCGGCGCAGCGTCCTTAGGATTGGTCGCGCCCATGAGTTCGCGGTTCTTCGCAATTGCATCCTCGCCTTCGAGCACCTGCACCATGACCGGCCCCGAGGTCATGAAGTCGATCAGGTCGTTGTAGAACGGGCGCTCCTTGTGCACCGCATAGAACTCACCGGCCTGCTCGCGGCTCAGGTGCAGCATGCGTGCAGCGACGATACGCAGACCCGCCTGCTCGAAGCGGCTGTAGATGTCGCCGATGACATTTTTTGCCACGGCGTCCGGTTTGATGATGGAAATGGTGCGTTCTACGGCCATGGGAAACTCCAACTAAGATTCAGAAAACCAAAGACAAAACCGGGATCGGGGCAATGCCAGGGGGGGAAGCCATTCGCGCCTGTCGAGGCGACATGCCGAGTGCTCGCGCCTGTTGCATCGCTGCAAGGACTCGACAGCCCGCAAAGGATAACAGTTTTTCTCTTTTAAAACGGCGGCTTAGTTTACCCGTACCGGAACGGCCGTGCCAAGCGCGATGATCATGAAAGCTGCCGGTGCACATCGAGCACATCGGGGATCTGCGCGAGGCGGTCGATCACCCGGCTGAGCTGCGTCATGTCGGCAACCTCGGCCGTGAAACGCATGCTGGCGCGATCTTTGCGGCGGTCGGAATGGGTGTTGACCGCGAGCACATCGATCTCCGCATTCGCAAATACGGATGAGATATCCCGCAGCAAACCTTTGCGGTCGCCGGCCAGGACGTGGATATCCACGAGGAAACGCGAATCGCGCTGCGTTTCGGCCCAGGCCACATCGACCAGCCGAGAACGATTCTCGGTGTCCATCTTGCGCACCACGGCACAGTCCTGCCGGTGCACGGTCACCCCGCGGCCGCGGGTGATATAACCGACGATGCTGTCGTAGGGCACCGGCTTGCAGCATCTGGCCATCTGCGTCATCAGATCGCCGATACCCTGCACCACGATCTGGCCGGCCCCTCCGGCCGACCGCGACGGCGTCCGGCGCCGTACCTTTTCCGGGATCTCGCGCTCCGCCTGTTCGCTGACGTCACGCGGCACCCGCTCCGCCTGCGTGTTCGCGACCTGTATCGCGGACAGTTCGCCGCGGCCGATCGCCGCGAGCAGATCGTCATGGGTCTTGTAGTTGAACCGCGCCGCCAGCTTTTCCAGATCCGGCCGCGCGACGCTGAGCCGCGCCACTTCCCGCTCCAGGCTGGCGCGCCCGATCGCCACATGCTGGCCAAAGTCCTGCTGTTTGAACCATTGCCGCACCCGGCTGCGGGCCCGGTTGGTGGTCAGATAACCTGAATGCGGGTTCAGCCAGTCGCGACTCGGGCCGCCCTCCTTCGCGGTGATGATCTCCACCTTTTCGCCGCTCTGCAGCGGGTGTGCCAGCGGGGTGATGTGCCCATCCACCCGGGCACCCCGACAACGGTGCCCGATCGAGGTGTGAATCGCGTAGGCAAAATCGACCGGCGTCGCGCCGGCGGGCAATTCGACGACCTTGCCCTGCGGAGACAGCACATAGATGCGGCGCGCTTCGTACTCGATGTCGCCGTCGACGCTGTCGAGTGGCGCGGCATCTTCGTCTTGCTGCTCGAGCCAGCGGCGCATCCACTCGATCCGACGTTCGAGTTCTTCATCCTTACGCGTGCTCTCCTTGTAGCGCCAGTGAGCCGCGACTCCCAACTCCGCATGCTCGTGCATCTCGCGGGTTCGCACCTGCACCTCGAGCGGTTTGCCGTCGTCACCCACCACCGCGGTGTGCAGGGAACGATAGCCGTTCGGCTTGGGCTGGGCGATGTAGTCGTCGAACTCACCCGGCACCGGTCGCCACAGACTATGGACTATGCCGAGGACCTCGTAACACTGCGGCACCGTGTCGACCAGGGCGCGCACCGCGCGCACATCGAACACCTGTTCGAAGTCGACGCGTTTGCGCTTCATCTTGCGCCAGATGCTGTAGATGTGCTTTGGGCGGCCGGACAGCTCGACCGGGATTTTGGTCGCGGCGCAGGCTCCGCGCACGCGCTTGATCACGTCGGCGATGTAGGCCTCGCGTTCACGACGCTTGCCGTCCAACTGCCGGGCCAGCTTTACGTACTCGTCGGGTTCGAGATAGCGCAGGCACAGATCCTCGAGCTCCCACTTCAATTGCCAGACGCCGAGGCGGTTGGCCAGCGGCGCATGGATCATCTGGGTCTCTCGCGCCACGCGACGCTGAAAAGCCGGGGACAGGCGTTTCAGGCGACGCATCAGCTGCAGCCGTTTGGCCAACACGACCAGAATCGCGCGGACATCGTTGGCGATCCCGAGCAGCAGGCGGCGCAGGTTTTCGATACCGCGCTCATCGACGGTCTCCGCGCCGCTGGCGGACAACTCGCAAATCCTCGAGACCTGCCCGACCATCGCGGCCACCGCAGGCCCGAAGCGCTGCTCAATACCGACCGCGTCATGCGCGGCATGGCCGGGCATCTCCGACAGCATGGCGGCCAGCAACGGCTCGATATCGAGCTTCAGGCTGTCGAGCGTGTCGACTGTGTGCAACAGGGAGAGGAAGCCATCGAGACCGTCGGGACCCGGCTCTCCCTGATGAGCGGCACGTGCAAACGCGGCCGCATCGCGCAGCAGTGCGACGTCCTCCTGCGGCCGCCGCTCACCGAGTTCACTGAGCCAGTTCTCGAGTTGCTCCTCGCTGGCGGTCCCTTCCTGCGGCAGCGTGGTGACGAGCGATACCATCGTTGCTTGGACTCCCTCCCGCGGATCGCATCGGCACGCCCAAGGCGCGCCAAGGCCGCGTCAATCGAGCACGTGGCTCACCAGGCCGTCGGCCAGTTTCGGCTCGAACCAGGTGGATTTGGGCGGCATCACCTCGTCGGCGTCCGCTACGTCCATCAGGGCCTGCATCGTAGTCGGATAGAGCGAGAAGGCAACCGCCCAGGCCCCACTGTCGACGCGTTTCTCCAACCCCTCCAGCCCGCGGATACCGCCGACGAAGTCGATGCGGTCATCGCGCCGTGGATCGGTGATACCGAGGAGCGGCTCGATCAGGCTTTTCTGCAGCAGGCTCACGTCCAGCCGCGCCACCGGGTCGTTCGACGGGATCGCCTCCGGGTGGATGCGCAGCCGATACCATTGCCCGTCCAGATACATGCCGAACTCGCCGGTTTCTGCCGGCCTGACCGGTTGATCGCTCAGTTCGAGATCGAACGACTCGCCGACGGCAGCCAGGAACTCGTCCGGAGACTGGCCTTGCAGGTCGCGCACCACGCGGTTGTAATCGAGGATCTGCATTTGGTCATGCGGAAAGATCACGCTGAGGAAATGATTGTAGCCCTCCTCGCCGGTGTGCGCCGGGTTGGCCGTCCGTCGCGCGTTGCCGATGCGTGAAGCGGCCGCCGAGCGGTGATGCCCGTCCGCGACATAGATCGCCGGCATCGCCTCGAATGCCCGGGTCAGGGCATCCAGCGTCTCGCCCCGATCGATCTTCCATAACTCGTGGCGCACGCCGTCGCGTTCGACCGTCACATCGACATCGGCCGGTGCGCCGGTGACCTCGCGCAGGATGCCGTCGACGACCGGATCGGCACGGTAGACCAGGAACACCGGTCCGGTCTGTGCATTCAGCGCATCGATCTGGCGCACCCGGTCGTCCTCCTTGACCGGACGCGTGAATTCGTGCTTCTTGATCCGGCCCCGATCGTAGTCCGCAACCGATGCGGTGGCGACCAGACCAGTCTGCACATGCGCCCCCATCGTCAGACGGTAGGCGTAGTAACAGGGCACAGGGTCCCGACCGAGGACGCCTTCGGCCTCCATGCGATCGAGGTTTTCCCGCCCTTTCGCGTAGACCTCGGCGGCATAGGGGTCCAGATCGTCGGGCAAATCGATCTCCGGGCGCGAAACATGCAGGAAGCTCCACGGGCGGCCCTCGGCAAGCGACTTGGCCTCGGCACGATCGACCACGTCATAGGGTGGTGCGGCCACGTCGTCCGCACGCCCGGCGAGCGGCCGAAGACCGCGAAAGGGTTTGATCAGGGACATAGTTCCTCCGAAGCAAGGGCTTGCGGCTGGTGAGGGCCGCCTCGGTAAAAACCATGCATCTTAGCAGTTTGCGGTCGGGGCGGAGGACCCTCATTCCCGGCACCCGCGCGCGGCGCGGCCGCCGGTTCGGGACCCGGCCGTGGGTAAGCCACGAGCAGGTAACGCTTAGGACGAATGGCACTTAACCTAAGCCGATACGGGTTGTTCCTGGAGGAAACGTCGGTGGCATGGATGCCGCCGTCGAGCCTACATGGACGCATTTACGGTGTTTTCCGCAAGAAATGACCCGTGTCGGTGGGCCAACTACCCGAC
>CBDTXT010000217.1:0-5785 GCA_965364465.1 uncultured Chromatiaceae bacterium | reverse complement strand
GCAAATCCCTGGGATTGCAGGACCCCGAGTTCGGCGACCCCGCTCGGCACGATATCCGCCTCCTCGACCATGTAGAGGTCCTGTTCCCTGTTCACTTTGCGGCCCTTGAGGGTGTTCGCACACACCTTGAACTGCACGCCCTGGTCCTTGAGGCCATCGATCGTCGCCTGCATCTGGGGCGAGGCATTCGCGTGTTTGAACGCCTTGACCTTGTCCAGCGCCTCGGGCAGCAGCACCATCGATACACCGTGGCCATGCATCACCACGCGCAGATCCAGGTTTTCCTTGCCAACCGCATTGATGTGGTTTTGGATATTGCGCAGCGCACCTGTCTGCTGTTTCGGGTTGTCACCGTTCACGTGATAGACGACTTTCTGTTTTTCTCCGACCGCAGCCGTTGCTGCAGCATTCCACAACATCAGGCCAACCAAGCCTGCAAGTACGACACTCATCACCTGCTTCACTTTGCTCTCTCCTCTTCATCTGCTCGTCCGGCAGTTTGTTGTTGAAAATCGGCTAGACGCGGATGTACGACCAGCCTTCCCGTTGCCGATTCACGACATGGCTGACGCCGGAGTCGATGACTTCGGCGTCCGGAATCAGTCTCACCTCGATGCCCTGTTCGACCCGGAGCCGATCGATCGTGTTTTGACAGGCCACGAAGGTAAGATTGGAAAAGCGCCTGGCAAGCTGACGGATACGCGCCTTGTGCTGCGTCAGGCGCTCGCGCAGCAGGCCGAGCCCATCGCTGTGACTCACGACCTCGACCCGCAGGGGCTGCCCCTCAGACCGGTAGGCCAGCAACATCGCCTCGACCTCGTCGAGCAGTTCCCCCGCGACCGCCTGGTCGGCATGGGTCAGGTGAAACACGATGCGCGTCTCGCCCTCGCCGGCGGCCGCCTGGCCGCGACCCTGTGGGTCGAGCAGCACGATCCGGCTGGCAGCGGCATCGCCCCGCAGCGTGTTGGCATGCAGCAGCCAGCCCGATGCGGCGCCAATGCCGAGCAGCGCCACCGCTGCGACAAGCGCCGGCCAGCGTCCGCTCGCCTTTTTCCCGGGCTGCCTGCGCTGCTGAGGCGGGTTCGCATAGGCCAATCGCAGCCGCGCCTTCATCTGCCCGAGTTCGCAGGCATGCCGGGCGACCTCGGGGTCGACGCGCATCGCCTCGAGTAGCTCGGTTTGTTGGTCAGCGCTCAGTTCGCCATCGACGAAGGCGTTGATCTCGATCTCGTCGTCTCGTGTCATCGTGGTTTCCTGAAGGCTACAACTTCCGCCTCGCCCACGCCCTGCTGTGCGAGTATCTCCCGCATACGGCGCCTTGCCCGCGACAGGCGGCTCATCACGGTGCCCACCGGGACATCCAGGATGCTGGCCGTGTCGGCGTAGCTGAACTCCCCGAGGTCGATCAGGGTCAGGACCTGCCGATGGTCGTCGCGGAGCATCCCGATCGCGCGGCGGGTGCGCGCGATGAGCTGGGTTCGATCGGCCGATTGCTCGGGGTCGTCCCGGCTGCCGGACAGGGTCTCGGGGTCGAGGCCGGTGTCGGCCTGCACCCGGCGATAGAGGTCACGATGCAGGTTGGCGAGGATTCGGGTCAGCCAGACCTGCAGACGCGCCTCGTCGCGCAGCTTGTCGAGCTTGTCGAGTGCGCGGGCGATCGTCTCCTGCACCAGGTCGTCGGCCTGGTGGCTGTCGTGGCACCACGACCAGGCGATCCGGTACAGCCGCTCACGCTCGGCGCAGACCTGCCGGGTCAGTCGCTGACGGCGGCCGAAACCGCCGAATCGTTTGCCGCTTTGCTCACTCATGCCGGGTAAGACGTGGCCTTCGCGCTTTTATTCCGTCTTCCCCCGACCCGACCTGTGCGCCACGCGCTACAGCAGATCCGGCGAGTCGAACGGCGGCTCGCAGTGCGTGCCGACGCAGCGGTAGCCCAGGGTGCGGCCCGGCGCGGCGCGCTTGGCCTCCAGGCCCGGCGGCAGATCCCGGGCCATCGCCGGCACCGCGAAGACCGATCGCGCAGGGACATAGGCGTCGCCGGCCGCGCGTTGCCAGGCAGCCATTTCGGCGGGCTCGCCGCGAATCAGGAGTTGCTCCGGTGGGGCCAGCACCTGCCGCAGCCCTTCAAGCAGCCCGACGTGCGCATGCGGCGCCTGCTCGAGCGCGGCCCATGCACCGCGGACCGCGCGCTGTGCGGCGTCTTGCCAAACGGTCTCGCCGCTCAACATCGCGAGCCCGAGCAGTGCCTCGACCGCGACCGCGTTGCCACTCGGCATCGCGTCATCCGCGAGCGGTCGGGGCCTCACCATCAGCGCCTCGTGATCGTCGGAGGTGAAATAAAAACCCCCGTTCGCCGCATCCTCGAAATGCGTCACCAGCCGCTCCGCCAGCGACCGGGCAAAACCCAGCCAGCTGCTGTTCCAACGGGCCTGCAACAGTTCGAGGATCGCATCGATCAGGTAGGCATAGTCGTCGAGATAGGCATTGAGTTGGGCATGGCCATCGCGACTGGTGGCGAGGAGCCTGCCGTGATGCCAGTGGTGCCGGTGCAGGTACTCCAGTGCCTGCTCGGCCGAGTCGATCCACTCGACCCGTCCGAGTCGTCGCCCAGCGGCGGCCATCCCCTTGATCGCGAGTGCGTTCCAGCTGGTCAGGATTTTTTCGTCGCGGGCCGGGCGCGGCCTTTTCTCTCTTTCCGCCAGCAACTTGTCGCGTGCGCTGCGCAACAGCCGGCGCGCCTCGCGCGCGTCCAGGCCGGTCTTCTCCGCGATCGCCTGCGTGTCCTCGAAGGTGTGCAGATGCCAGTGGCCCTCGAAATTGGCTGCACGATCGAGTCCGTAGCGCGGCGCAAAGACCCGATACTCTTCCGGTTCCAGCAGCGCGACGACCTCGGCCGGGGTCCAGAGGTAGTAGCGTCCTTCGCCGCCGTCGCTGTCGGCATCCAGACTCGCGTAATAGCCCCCTAGCGGCGATTGCATCTCGCGCATCAGCCACTCGGCCGTGCGCTCACAGACATGCCTGAACAGCGGGCGCCGCCCGCTGCCGGCCCACGCCTCGGCATAGAGCGCCAGCAGTTGGCCGTTGTCGTAGAGCATCTTCTCGAAATGCGGAATCATCCACTGCGCATCGACCGAATATCGGCAGAAGCCGCCGCCCAGCTGGTCGTTGATGCCGCCGTTTGCCATCTGTTCCAGCGTGTTCAGCGCCATTTCACGGGCGGTTTGGTCGTCGTTGCGGACACCCTCGCGCAACAGGAACCGCAGTGTCCCGGGATGGGGGAACTTGGGCGCGCCGCCGAAGCCGCCATGGCGTGCATCGTACTGACCCGCGAGCAGGCGCAAGGCCTCCTGTATCGGTGTGGCTGCCGGCTCGCCGGCGTCGTGTGGGGCCTCGAGCTGGCGCAGCGCGTCGCGCAGATGGTTGTTCTGCTGGGCTATCGCGTCCCGCTGCTCACTGTAGGCATGTGCAATCTGCTGCAGCAGATCGCGGAATGCCGGGAGCCCGTGACGTGCCTCCGGCGGGAAGTAGGTGCCGGCGAAGAATGGGCTCAGATCCTGCGGCGTCAGGAACACGGTCAGCGGCCAGCCGCCGGGGCGCCGTGCGAGCAACTGGTGGGCAGTCTGGTAGATCTTGTCCAGGTCCGGGCGCTCCTCCCGGTCGACCTTGATGTTCACGTACAGCCTGTTCATCAGCTCGGCGGTGGCCGGGTCCTCGAACGACTCGTGGGCCATGACATGGCACCAGTGGCACGCGGAGTAGCCGATCGAGAGCAGGATAGGCTTGTCGCTGCGTTGCGCCAGCTCGAGCGCCTCGTCGCACCACGGCCACCAGTCGACCGGGTTGTCGGCGTGTTGCTGCAGGTAGGGGCTGGTTGATTCTCGCAGTCGATGCGTGGTCATTATTCTGTCCGGACACTGTCTTGACCACACCTTATGCGCTGAGCGCGCCGGCGCCAAAACGGACTCTGCAGGGTAATTGGGCCGCGGGGCTGGGCAACGCAAGCGCCCGAAGGTGTAAGCTATCGCGCCGAACCATACGCATAAGCGTGACGGGAGGTGAGCGGATGTCCAAACTGCCGAACAAGCTGAAGCTGATCGCCACCCTGGCGATCTTGGCGATGCAGCCGTCCGCGGCCGGCCAGGCCACGAAAGATGCGGCGGAAGGTCGCGGCCCTTACCAGGGCGTGGCGGGCCTGGACAACTCGGTGTGGGTGGTCGACACGCGCAGCGGCCGCGTGAGCCGCTGTATCCAGGACTTCGCCGAGCAGCCGCCAAAGTGCTCCGCGTTCTCAAAGGGCCCAGGCTCGGAGTAGCTCGACCCCGGACCCTTGATGCGCGCGGCGATGCTCGCTCGGTCAGCGGCGCCCGCTGATTGAGCCGAGGATGCCGCGAACGATCTGCCGACCCAAGCTGGTGCCGAAAGAACGGGCGACGGATTTGGCCAGCGCCTCGCCGACGCTCTGGCGGTTCGATCCGCGCTGCCGCGTCTTCCGGGCGAGTTGCTCTGCCTGTTTGGCGCGCGCCGCTTCCGCTGCCGCGAGTTCACGCTGACTGGCGAGTTCGGCCTCTCGCACCTGGAGCAGCTCGTACGCGGATTCCCGATCGATCCGGTGGGCGTAGGTGTCCTTCAACGGCGATCGGTCGATCAGTGCGCGCCGGCGCGTCGCGTCGATCGGGCCGAACTGGGAGCGCGGTGGCGCGATCAGGGTGCGCTGGACGATCGAGGGAACGCCTTTCAGGTCCAGGGTCGACACCAGTGCCTCGCCCACACCGAGGTTGCCGATGGTCTGCTCGGTATCGAACGCCGGATTCTCACGAAAGGTGGCGGACGCGGCCCTGACCGCCTTGCGGTCGCTCGGCGTGTAGGAGCGCAGCGCGTGCTGGATGCGGTTGCCCAGCTGGCCGATGACAGCGTCGGGCACGTCTTTGGGATACTGCGTGATGAAGAAGACGCCGACACCCTTGGAGCGTATCAGGCGCACGACCTGGGTGATCTTCTCCAGCAGCGCCTTCGGCGCGCCCTTGAACAGCAGATGGGCCTCGTCGAAGAAGAACACCAGCAGCGGCCGGTCGGCATCGCCGCGCTCGGGTAGCTCTTCCATCAGTTCCGACAAC
Organism: uncultured Chromatiaceae bacterium; assembly: GCA_965364465.1. Taxonomy (GTDB): domain Bacteria; phylum Pseudomonadota; class Gammaproteobacteria; order Chromatiales; family Chromatiaceae; genus Thiosocius. The sequence goes on along the minus strand of CBDTXT010000217.1, from coordinate 671 downwards.
AGCCACAGCAGGAAGGTCGCATAGACGCGCGGTGAGTGGTAGAGCGTGGTCGCGTCGAGGATGCTGATTACGCCGCGCCCCGAGTAGTCGTGCTGCATCATGTGCTCGATGCGGAGCGCCGGCTCACCGAACAGCAACTCGCCACCGCTTGCCTCGAGAACCAGCAGGCGGCGCAGAATCGCGGTAACCGAGGCCCGCGAAATTCGTCCATAATCGCGCTCGATGTCTCGCGCGTTGTCGGCCACCCAGTTCAGCATCGCACGCAGGTCTTTGAGGTCGAGCAGCAGCAGTCCCTGATCGTCGGCGACACTGAAGGCGACCTGCATCACACCTTCTTGTATCTCGTTGAGCTCCAGCAGGCTGCTCAGCAGTATCGGGCCCATTTCCGAGATGGTCGTTCGCAACGGATGCCCTTTTTCGCCGTCGACGTCCCAGAAGACCGTCGGGCTCGGCTCGAACGCATGATTCTTGATGCCGATGAACTGCAGGCGTTCGGCGATCTTGATGCTGTTCTCGCCGGCAGCCGCCAGGCCCGACAGGTCGCCCTTGACATCGGCGGTAAATACCGGAACCCCGAGGCGCGAGAAAGACTCCGCCAGCACCTGTAGCGTGACCGTCTTGCCGGTGCCGGTCGCACCCGTGATCAGGCCATGGCGGTTCGCCATGCCGGC
>CBDTXT010000216.1:0-5818 GCA_965364465.1 uncultured Chromatiaceae bacterium | reverse complement strand
CCTTCGTGCAGCAATTGCACTCGGCGCATGGGCGGAAAAAAAGTTTTTGGGCGCGCCTAGAATCATAATGTGTCGAAGCCTGCAGCACAGCATGGGGTGGCTCTTCTTGGCATTTCCGGTAAGTATTAGCAGCACAACTGAACATGGTATTTTTCATGCTATTCCCGCTTATCTACAGAGTAAGTCATTGATATGGAGGCTAAAAAATGGCGCGTTCATAATCGCGTGGGAATGACGGACGGCACAGTCGCGGCCGGTGGTGCGACAGACGAGGTCTTCATGCGCCGGGCGCTGGAACTGGCCAGGCAGGCCGAGGCCGCAGACGAGGTGCCGGTGGGTGCGGTCCTGGTCGCCGAGGGCCGGGTGCTCGCCGAGGGTTGGAACCGGCCGATCGGTACCAATGACCCGACCGCCCACGCGGAAATCGTGGCCCTGCGTGCCGCCGCGGCGGCCCTCGAAAACTACCGCCTGGTCGGCACGACACTCTATGTCACGCTCGAGCCCTGTCCGATGTGTGCCGGCGCGATAGTGCATGCGCGAGTCGATCGCGTGGTGTTCGCGGCCAGCGATCCGCGCTCTGGTGCGGCCGGGAGCGTGTTCGACCTGTTACCGTCGGACGCACGCTTCAACCATTACACCCGGAGTGATGGCGGTGTCCTCGCCGACGAGGCGGCCGCGATGCTGCGAAACTTCTTCCGCGCGCGACGCTGACTCAGTCCCAGAAAGAGATCCTGCAACATGAACAGATTGGTTTTGCTGACGATACTTGCGCTGCTGGTCCCGGCGGGACAGGGCGCGCCTGCCTATCCGCCCGTCACGGTGGAGATGCCGGTCGAGCAGGTGGCCGCCCACAGTTATTACGTGCGCGGGGCGGCGGGCATGGCGACCGACAACCAGGGCTTCATCTCGAATGCCGGTTTTGTCGTGACCGATGCCGGCGTCGTGTTGTTCGACAGCCTGGGGTCCCCGTCGCTCGCCTGGGCTTTGCGCGAGCAGATCCGCAAGATCACCGACAAGCCGGTGCGCACGGTCATCGTGAGCCACTATCACGCGGACCATATCTATGGTCTGCAGGTGTTCAAGGACGAGGGTGCCGAGATCCTCGCCCCGCGCGGCGCCTACGAGTATCTCGAGTCGCCCGCGGCCGTCGAACGCCTGGACGAGCGGCGCTTCTCGCTCGATCCCTGGGTCAATGACGAAACGCGCCTCGTGAAGCCCGATCGCCTCATCGAGGACGAGTACCGTTTCTCGCTCGGTGGTGTGGATTTTCAGGTGAACTACCTGGGCAGCGCGCATTCGGAAGGGGACATGACCCTCTATGTGGCGCAAGACCGGGTGCTGTACTCGGGCGATATCATCTTCGAGGGGCGCGTGCCTTTCGTCGGCGACGCCGACACCCGGCGCTGGCTCGAGACACTCGAGCGCCTGGAGACCGGTGAGCTGGCGGCACTGGTCCCCGGGCATGGCCCCGCTGCCGATGATCCGGTCGGTGCGATCTCACGGACCCGGGAATACCTCGCCTATCTGCGCAAGGTGATGGGCGATGCGGTTGCCGATTTTCAGGACTTCGCGAGTGCCTACGAGGCCGCCGACTGGAGTCGCTTCGCACAGTTGCCGGCGTTCGATGCCGCCAACCGGCGTAACGCCTATCAGGTGTTCCTGTCGATGGAGGCCGAGGCCCTCGGCCAATAGCAGGTGCTGCCGGCCAGCGGGCAGGCGAGGGATTTCGATGTTGTCGAGACCGTCCGACCCGGACCATGCGTCGGCAAGGACTGGCGCGACGCGCATCGCGAGCAGCCGGTTTTGAGTTCCGACTCGAGACAGACCGGCGGCTGCGGTGCGATGCATACCGCGCGCGCCGCCGGGTTTCCCGCAATATTAGATTTCTCTAATTTATTCCCGTAGAATGCCGCGGCCTTGTTGCAGTATCCCCAGAGGCCCCCGATGTTCCAGCTCACCTGCCCCGGAAGACAGTGTGTCAAGAACGACCTGCTGTCGGGCCTGACCGTCGCGTTGGCGCTGGTCCCCGAGGCAGTCGCATTCGCGTTCGTTGCCGGTGTCGAGCCGCTGGTCGGGCTTTACGGCGCTTTCCTGATGGGCCTCATCACTGCGTTGATCGGTGGTCGGCCGGGCATGATTTCGGGGGCCACCGGGGCGATGGCCGTGGTCATGGTGTCGTTGGTTTCGAGCCACGGGGTCGCCTATCTGTTCGCGGCGGTGGTGCTCACCGGCCTGTTCCAGATCAGTGCAGGTGTGCTGCGCCTGGGAAAGTTCATCCGCCTCGTCCCCTATCCGGTCATGCTCGGATTCGTGAACGGCCTGGCGATCGTGATCTTCCTGGCCCAGCTGCAGCAGTTCCAGGTACCTGGCGCGAGCGGCGGCAGCGAGTGGCTGAGCGGCGGTGCGTTATGGACCATGCTCGGTCTGGTCGCGCTGACCATGGTGATGATCCAGCTCCTGCCCCGGCTGACCGTCGCGGTGCCGGCCTCGCTGGCTGCCATCGTCACGGTCACGCTGCTGGTGATCGGGCTGGAACTCGATGCGCGGACCGTGCAGGACGTGTTGCGTGACATGACCGGTGACCCCGCGGCGACGATCGCCGGCGGCCTGCCGCATTTCAGCATGCCGGCCGTGCCCATGACCTGGGAGACCGTCGAGATCATCCTGCCCTACAGTCTTATCCTGGCCGGCGTCGGGCTGATCGAGTCGCTGCTCACCCTGAACCTGATCGACGAACTCACCGAGACCCGCGGGCGCGGGAACAGGGAGTGTATCGGCCAGGGGGTCGCCAACTCGGTCAATGGCCTGTTTGGCGGCATGGGTGGCTGCGCGATGATCGGCCAGTCGCTGATCAATATCAATTCCGGCGGCCGCGGCCGCCTGTCCGGGATCGTCGCGGCACTGTCGCTGCTCGCCTTCATCCTGTTCGCCGCGGAGCTGATCGAGATGATTCCGATTGCCGCGCTGGTCGGCGTGATGTTCATGGTGGTCCTCGGGACTTTCGAATGGGCCTCGTTTCGGATGTTCGGCAAGGTCCCGCTACCCGATGTGCTGATCTCCATCTTGGTCGCCGCGGTCACCGTGATCAGCGACCTCGCGATCGCGGTGATCATCGGCGTGATCGTCTCGGCACTCGTGTTCGCCTGGGAACATGCCAAGCAGATGGGTGCAAAGTCATTCGTCGACGAGAACGGCACCAAGATCTACGAACTCCACGGACCGTTGTTTTTCGGTTCCATTCACGCCTTCAACCAGCTGTTCGATCCGAAAAACGATCCCGACGACGTCGTGATCGACTTCTACGATTCACGCGTCGCGGACCACTCGGGACTCGAGGCGATCGATGGCCTCGCCGAACGCTATCTGCGCGCCGGCAAGTCGCTGCATATCAAACATCTGAGCCAGGAGTGCCGGTCCCTGCTCGACAAGGCCGGCGATCTGGTGGAGGTGAATCTCGTCGAAGATCCGCGCTACCGGGTTGCCGACGACCGCCTGGCCTGATTTCCGCTCCCGCCGCATTGGGCCCTGGTGCTGACCTGTTGGCGCCTGCGGGTCGCCAGCTCTGCCTGGTACGCCCATTGGAACCGGCGCAGAGCCGGTACCGTGCCGGTACGGCCAGTCGATACCCTTGTTGAGCGGGTCGCTCGCCACGCTGTTTCGTGCATCGTCCCGCAGACCCGTTTCGACGCGGCCTGCGCCGCTGCCCTATAGTTGTGATTCACCGTGTGTGCTGCGATGCGCTCGGGCGGCGATGCCCGGAAAATCGGAAGATAGACATTGGCGCGAGTAAAGACGAGTCGGCATCGGCTACCGGATCTCCCGATACAAGACAGCATTGCCGCGCTGCGCGAGGCCTTGTCACGCGGGCATGTGGTGCTCAGTGCCGAACCGGGTTCCGGCAAGACCACGCTGGTACCCTTGTTGTTGATGGACGAAGCCTGGCTCGCCGGCCGGTCGATCCTGATGCTCGAACCGCGGCGACCCGCGGCGCGCATGGCCGCCCGGCGCATGGCCGCGTTGCGGGGCGAGGCGGTTGGCGACAGCGTCGGCTACCGGGTTCGTTTCGAACGCCACGTCTCGGCCGCTACGCGCATCGAGGTGCTGACCGAGGGCTTGCTGCTGCGCCGACTGCAGGCCGATCCAGCGCTCGATGGTGTCGGTCTGGTGATATTCGACGAGTTCCACGAGCGTAATCTGCCGGCCGACCTGTCGTTGGCGCTGTGCCTCGACGTTTGCGAGGGGCTGCGTGAAGACCTGCGTCTGCTCGTGATGTCGGCCTCGCTCGACGTCGGGCCACTGCTGTCACTGATGCCGGCCAAGCCGGTGGTGGGCGAAGGGCGGCAGCACCCGGTCGCGGTGCAATATGCGGCAAGGGATCCCGAGCCGCGCGATTTGCCCGCTGCCTGCCTGCGCGTGCTCGAGCGTGCGCTCGCCGAATGCAGCGGCGACGTGCTGGTGTTCCTGCCGGGGCGACGCGAGATCGAGCGGTTGCGCGAAGCCGTTGTCGCGCGCTGGGGACCGCAGCTCGACGCGTTGGCGCTGTATGGCGATCTGCCGGCTGAGGCCCAGGATGCGGTCCTGCAGGGCCCGGGTGTGCGGCGGCGTGTCATTCTGGCGACCGATATCGCCGAGACCAGCCTGACCATCGAGGGCGTCGAGGCGGTCGTCGACAGTGGCCAGGCACGCCGGCCGGTATTCGATCCCAACACCGGTCTGACCCGGCTGGAGACGCGCCGTATCAGCAAGGCCTCGGCGTTGCAGCGTGCCGGTCGGGCCGGGCGCCTCGGGCCGGGGCGTTGCTATCGGATCTGGAGCGAGGCGCGCCACGCGCGCCTGATGGACTGGACCCCGGCCGAGATCGTCGAGGCCGATCTGGCACCGCTGGTGCTGGAGCTTGCGAACTGGGGCGTCACACGCGCCGATGCGATGCGCTGGCTCGATGCGCCACCCGCGGCCCACTGGCAGCAGGCGGTCGAGCTGCTGCGCTCGCTGGGCGCGCTGGACGGGCAGGGGCGCATTACCGCGGACGGGCGCCGGATGATGCGTTTTCCAGCGCATCCGCGGCTCGCGCATATGCTGGCCACCGCGCGCGGCGCGGCACAGCAGCGGATTGCGGCCGATCTCGCCGCGCTGTTGTCGGAACGCGATCCGCTGCGCCGCGCGCCCGGCGCCGATGTCGACACGCGGCTCGAGGCGTTGCAGGCGCTGCGCAGCGGCGCTGCACTGCCGGTCGGTGCGGACCGCAGCTTGCTGCGGCGTGCCGACAGGGTCGCCCGGCAGTTTCTGCGCCATTGCGGTGTCGCCGACGACCCGGCGCCGGCCGCCACTGCCGGCGTGATGCTCGCGCTCGCCTATCCAGACCGCATTGCCGCCTGCGCCTCGGCCGACGGGCGGCGCTATCTGATGCGCAACGGTCGCGCGGCGCTGCTCGGTGAACTCGACCCGTTGCGCGGCAATGCCTTCCTGGTGATCGCCGAGCTCGATGCCGGTCTGCGTGACGGTCGCGTCTGGCTCGCCGCGACGCTGGAGCGCGCGGACCTCGAAGCAATCTATGCCGGGCGGATCGAGGCCAGCCGCGAATTGCGCTGGGAGCCGCGTCTGTCCGACGTCGTTGCCCGGTCGGTACGTTGTCTGGACGCGCTGCGCCTGGCGGACGAGGCGGTCTCACTGCAGCCCGACGACCCGGTGCAGCCGCTGCTACTCGCGCAGATCCGCAGCGAGGGCCTGGCCGAGCTGCTCGACGACCCGGTGGAGTGGCGCGCGAGGGTGCTGCTGATGCGCCAGGTCGAACCGGCGGGCGACTGGCCAGATCTTTCCG
>CBDTXT010000215.1:0-5831 GCA_965364465.1 uncultured Chromatiaceae bacterium | reverse complement strand
GCGCGCCCACTGGCAGCCTGCGCACGCGAACCCGGCAACTGGCGAGACCTTATTGTTGACCTCGGACAACGGCGATCGGCGCCCCGCCGCCAACGCCGAACAGGGAATGCCATCGCCCTTGCCGTCCGAGTACGGCTGCAGGTTACATCTGACCCCGAAAAAACGCGACGTCGCGTTGCCCGTTTTCAGGCCGGCCGGATCCGCGACCTCACCGGTGGCCGCGAATGAACGGGTGCACCAACGAGGAACCGCCATGGCCCGGAAGACGCCGCGCATCGCCCGACGCAGGGACCATCAACCATCGCGCAGGAATCGCCCCGTTCGCAGGAAGCCGATGGTCTGACGAGCGACCTCGCGACTGTAGCGCATGTTCCAATGATTGGATTCCACGACAACGAAATCGATCATGCCGCCTACCCGGGTCGATGCCAACGGCACCAGTCCGTCGCTGTCATCCGGAATCAGGTGGCCGAGCACGGGCGCCTCCCAGACACCGGCAATGACCCCTAAGGGATAATCGGGTTCGGGTAGCGAATTGGGGAAACTGTCTTGTCGGGTACCGAGCCGCCGGGCGGTGGGGCCCAGGTAGTCCATCCACCAGGCATCGCGGTGCATGTCGACGAGCGGCGTACCGGCGTTTGGCGTGCCGATCAACACCACCCGGCCCAGCGAATGCGGCGCGCGACCCGCAAGATAGCCGCGAATCAGCAATCCGCCGAATGAATGCCCGACGAGATGCAGTGGCCCCGGCAAATCTGCGCAGCAGGCATCGATCTGTCGGCTTACCGATTCGAGAATCCCTTCCGGTGAATCGCTCAGCGAATCGTAACCGATGCGCACCACGTCGAAGCCGGCCTGCTCGATACGGCTTGCCAGCAGCCACATGGCCGCCTTACTGCGGCCGAGACCATGCAGCAGGACGACCGTCTCGATGGCCGACGCGTCGCGTGAGGTCGAAACCGGCCGCCCCACACAGCCTGAAACCACGAGGCAAAGCGCCAGCAGAAGCAAGGTGCGAAGGCAGCGCGAGGGACTCAATCAGCACCACCGCAAGAGAGGCCGCCGACTGCACATACCGTCGACAATGACAGGGGGCCGAACAGCACGAAGATCAGCCGCGAGACGGCAATCCGACCCGCTTACGCGCTCAATCTGAAACATGTCCGGTGTGATAAGGGGAAAGATCCAACACCTCGATCTGACTGATCGAGGCTTGTTTGCCGGAGATCCACATCACCAGGCGCCGGCCGTCGGTGAAATACGGATCACCGGTCAGGTTGCGGCGAGGCTCATCGTACGTCGCTGGGCCAACGCCGCCGACATAGCCGAACTTGGCCAGGGCTTGTGAGTAGGCCATGTCTTCGAGCAGGAATTCACGGGTCTCGTCGACGTCCGGATCGATCTTGTGGGTAGTAATCGTTCGCCAGGTGAAGCGGACGCCGATATCCCGGCTGATTTGACCGATCCATACCGGTTTGTCCTCGAAGCGCAGCGGCGTCAGCCAGACGCGCAGATGGTTGCGCTCGTGGATGCTCTTGCGGGCCCGCTGCAGCGCTGCGTCCTGGGGTCGGCCGAAGACGTACAATGCACTGATCGGTGAATAGCGATAGCGGCCGCCAGACAGTGCCGATAGGGCGGTCTTGACCAGCGAGGCGCTGTAGATGGTCTCGGTCTCATCCCAGCCCGCGCGCAGGAATGCATAGTACATGTCCTGGATGTCGCCGATGAACACGAGGTTGAGGGGATCACCGAGGTCCTCACCCCGCCGGTCGCGCACGCAACAGGGCAGCCGTTCCAGCTCGGCGACCAGTGCCGGCAGATCCAGATGCTTGAGTTCTGATTCGGTGTAAAGGCCCTTGATATCGACTTCGTGGTGATCCAGTTTGAGCCCCGGTACCGGGACGAAGAAGGTCATCATGCGGGGGGCCCCTCCGCCGACGACATCGACGTTGAAAGACTTCGTCCCCTCGTCGACCCGACTGAAGATGTAGCCCGACCGGATGCTCCGCGGTGCCACGCGTAGCCGGGTGATGGCCTTGCGCTCGAACGCCTCGCCGCTCGGTCCATTGGCGATCCCGCGGCTGGTGCGCTGCTGCGCTTCGCGCGGCGTGTAGTAGGCGGGGTCCATTCCCATCGGGGTGAGAAACAGCGCGGTGTCCGAGCGATTCTCCACCTGGACCCAGACCGGCTGGATATTCTTTGCGTAGAGGTCGGCCCCGAAAATCGCCTCTGTCTCCTCGGCGCTGGGTACCGCGGTCGTCACGGTCAGCTTGCGCTGCGTCTGGACGTGCAGGCGGTCATTCGGGGGCGGCACCTGCCGGCCCCGGAACAGTTCCCGCTCCTGGGCCGCGACGCCCGACATCAAGCCGGTCATCGACAGGCACAGCGCGATGGCTAGGATGCGGGTGGCGATCGGAGACATCAATGGCTCGATCCGGCGACAAGGGATTCTCGACCATACAAGACCTCAGTCTCACCCATGGCGACGGGCGTCTCCGAAACGAACAGCACGCTGCGATCACCGCTGGTGACGAATCCCACCCCGTCGAAGGTGACCAACGGATTTTCCTCCGTTGCCTCGCCGACACCCTTCACGGTGCCCATCTTGCCCAGGGACTGGGTGTACCAGAAATTCTGCAGCAGGTAACTCCGGGGACCGTCAATGTCGGCCGAGACGCTTTCGCGGACAAAGAGGGGGAGGAACGCGGAGTCGCGGATGTGTTTGCCGGTACTCAGCGCGGTAACGAAGCTCTCCTCGAAAATCCTGTAGTAGACCTGACCGACCCACCCGGGCTCTCCATCGACCTCCCAGGGGGCCCGCCAAAAATGTACTAGCATGCGCTCGTTGCCGTCCTTGCGGTCGAGATAGAAGATCGTGTCCGGCGGGCGGCCGTGAAAGCGCTGGGCGCGGGCACGCACGGTCTGTTCGGCGCCGGCCCGGGTCTCGAGCCAGCCGCCGCGCAACAGGGCGCGGCGAATCGCCAACGGTGTGCCCACCAGCGCAATATTGAAAGGTCCCCCGTTTTTCTCACCGGCAGGGCCCTGGGCACAACATGGCAACTCTTCCTCGAGCAAAGACTTGAGCGTGTAGGGGTCAAGTTGACGAATCTCCTCAGGCCGATAGAGCTTGGTGAAATCAACCAGCGTGTAGTCTGCGGTGAAGCCAGGCAATGGCACAAAGAAGGTGAAGTTGTGGCTGGCCCGGTTGCTGAAAATGTCCAGGTTGAATCCCTTCGTGCCGGGGGCGTGGTGGGTGAACACCAGCCCGGAACGCGATTCGCCCGGCGGGACCTGACGAGTGAGCCCGTTGTTCAGAAACCAGCGCTCCATAGCGGCGTAGCCTTCGCTGCTGAACTGACTCCGGTTCGTGTAGGCAACCTCGATCGGGGAGTAGTAGTCCCGGTCGATGCTCCACAATGCAATACGCGCAGGTTTCGAACCGCGATTTTCCACTTTCAGCCAGATCGGCTGGATTCCCTGGGCGTAAAGGTCGAGCCCCGTCAGCAGAGCGGTTTCGTCGGCATCGGGCACCGCGGCAGTGACCCGCATCGGCCCGTTTTCCTGGATGATCGCGCGCCGCAGGAAATCGGCGTTGTCGACGCTGGCACCCTGATAGCGCAGGGTGCCACAGCCGGGCAGCAGCAGCGCGACGAGCAGCACCGAGATGAACGCTTGCCTGCCGCGAAGCCGACCCAGCGCGGTCGCCAGCCGATCGCGAATTCGTCGCCGGGCGAGAGCACCGCGGGGTATGCCTGTCATCGTTGCGTTGCCCTTTTGCTCGATCGCGTACCGCTCAGAACTGCTCTTTCGGAGCGACCTTCATGATGACGTTCATGACCCGCTGCATGCCGTGGCGAGCCGGCTGTTGGGTGAGCCTCTCCTCGTCGTTCTGCCAGAAGATGTCCCCCGCCTCATCGATCTGCACATGCCATGCATTCTCACCGGACATGTCGCGCAGGATGATCGCCGCCAGCTCCTCCGCGAGTTCCGGCGACTCGACGAAGGCGCCCATCTCCGTGTTGATCCGTGCCGACCGGGGATCCAGGTTCATGGAACCGACGAAGACGTAACGCCGGTCCGCGACGGCGGACTTGCTATGCAGGCCGCTGAACTCCGCGACCACCGGCGGCACGTCGATCACAGTCTGCTTGATCGCGGGGTCGCTGCGGAATTCGAACAGCTCCACGCCGGCCTCGATCAGGTCATCGCGCCAGGGTTCGTAGTGGCTGTTCACCGCTGGTACGTCGTGGGACGAAAGCGAGTTGGTCAGGATACGAACGTCGACACCTTTATCGGTCAGATCCTGCATGAAGTCGATGGCCGGTTGTCCCGGTATCACATAGGCATTCATGACAAGCAGTTCTTTCTCAGCGACGCGGAAAAAGTTGAACATATTGTAAATGACGCTCTGGTCGACGATCTCTCTCGTGGCCTCGTCGTACACGAGCTTGCTGGTGCCGATATGCAGGTCCGCGGCCTGGCTTTTCAGCTCGGCCCTCCAGTCCTTCGGTTTGCGGGGAAACCTCTCCAACTGCGGTGCGGTCGCGCTGCTTTCCGATATCGCCTGCCACTGCTGCCGGGCGATTGCCCGATCGGGTTCGGTGGTCAGATCCTGGGCCGACACCACCCAATCACTGTTCCAGAACTTGTCGAACATGACGTTGGACTGCGCACCGATATGGCCGATGCCGAGCAGATCCGTATCGTGGAAATTGTAGGTTTCATTCAGGCCGAAATAGTGGTCCCCAATATTGCGCCCGCCGATCACGACCGCGCGGCCGTCGGCAATCAGCAACTTGTCGTGCATACGTGTATTGAGACGCTCCATCTGCGCGAGCATCTCGCCGGCCCGGTTGAGCAGGCCGGCGCGGTCAGACCAGGGGTTGAAGATGCGGAATTCGATATTGGGCTGCGCCTCGAGATTGGCGATGAGCTGGTCATGCCCCTGCAGCAACAGGTCGTCCACGATCAGGCGTACCTTCACCCCACGCTGCGACGCGAGCACCGCTCGCTCCAGTATCAGCTGGCCGCTGACGTCCGGGTACCAGAGGTAGGTCTGGATATCCAGCGATGAAACCGCCGAATCGATCAACGCGAGGCGCCAATAGAGGCCCGAATGGCTGCTGTCGAGAATGTGAAAGCCGGAGGAATCGTCGCCGTGCTCCGCCGCGATGTCCGCGGCTACCTCAGCCAACAGGCCGGTGTTCGCCGGCGGCAGGGCATCGCCCTGCGGCATACGGTCGATATCGTCCTTGAGTCCGCTGGAGGAACAGCCCGCCAGGGCGAGCGCCAGGGTCAGCAGCAGTGTCAGTAGCGACAGTGGCGCGTGGGATCGCGGCAATACGCGCAGGGAACCGGCTGACAAATCGTCTCGTTGCATAGGGCGGTCCTGGTTCTGGAAGACCCCGGTCATTCCTTGATCCTAGATTCTCACGACGGATCAAGGCAGGCAAGGAGGGGAAAAAGACGCTGAATCGTCCGGCCGAATCGGCCGCTCATGGCCAATGCCGCGCAAGACCGCCGCTCGGGTCCCCCTGTGCGCTACCGGCCGGACCCGGCAGTTTTCGAACTCCATCACCTATCCGCGGACGGCACAGTTTTCAACGCACGTGGGCCGACCTCTCAAGAAATATGGAGCTGGCGACAGGAATCGAACCCGCGACCTGCTGATTACAAATCAGCTGCTCTACCTACTGAGCTACGCCAGCAATTCTTGAAAACAAACACACCGACCGCATCGAGCAGTTTAACAAAAACGGCGAGGACGCCGCATGTCCCTCGCCGCCGGCCATCACGGACAGGGCTGAGGCTCGAGCGCTGCGCCGTCCGGC
>CBDTXT010000214.1:0-5842 GCA_965364465.1 uncultured Chromatiaceae bacterium | reverse complement strand
GCCAGTGCGCGCGCAGCAGCCGATGTGCCAAGCCATGGAAGGTGCCGACCCACATGCCGCCGACCGGCTGCCCAAGCAGGGCCTCGATGCGGTGGCGCATCTCGCGCGCCGCCTTGTTCGTGAAAGTGACAGCGAGAATGCCCCAGGGCGACAGGCCTTCGACCTGAATGAGCCAGGCGATACGATGCACCAGGACCCGGGTCTTGCCCGAGCCGGCGCCGGCCAGCACCAGCGCACTGCCCATCGGCGCCGTCACCGCCTCGCGCTGGGCATCGTTGAGTCCGTCAATGATATGCGACACGTCCATAGACAGATTCTAACAGCGCCCCGGTTTGCTTGGCCGGCCGGTTTGACCTCAACGGCAAACACGGCGCACCGAGGGCAGATGATATTCTGCACTGTCCGACTCAGAAGCGCCAAACCATCGGGACAATCCAAACGGTCACGATCCCGACCAGCAATGTGAGCGGCAACCCCACCCGAAGGAAATCGGAGAAACGGTAGCCGCCGACGTTGAAGACCATCAGGTTGGTCTGGTAGCCGATCGGCGTCGCAAAGCTGGTCGATGCGGCGACCATCAGCGTAATCAGAAAGGGCTCGACGCCGACCTGGAGGGTGCTCGCGGTCTGCAGGCAGACGGGAAACATAAGCACCGCGGCAACGTTGTTTGTCGCGAAAGAGGTCAGCAGCGACGTGGCGACGAAGACCAGGGCCAACGCAGACGCGGGCTCGTTCTGCACAAGCCCGATCAGCCCGTCGGCGAGGAACGAAGCCGCCCCGGTCTTCTCGAGCGCGGCCCCAATCCCGAACGAGGTGGCGATGACGACCAGTACCTGCCAGTCCGGCGCACGGCGCGCGGTCGCGCCGTCCGTGCAACGGGCAAGGATCATCAGTCCGGCCGCGAGCAGCGCCGCCTGGAGCATACTGAACAGGCCAACGCTGACGACGGCGACCATACCGACCACGATCAGCAGCGCAGTCAGCGCCTTGTCCTGGTTCAAGGGGTGGCTGTCCCCCAGTTGGCTCACCAGCAGAAAATCACGCGAGTTGCGCTGTTGTTCAACGAAGGAGGGCCGACATTCGAGCAGCAGGGTATCGCCCGCGCGTAGTTCGACGTCGCCGATCTTGCGCTTTACCCGACTGCCGTTGCGGTTCAGCGCGACGATGACCGCATTGTAGCGGGTACGAAACCGGCCTTCGCGGACACTCATGCCGACCAGCGGACAGGTATCGGATACCACGGCCTCGACGAAACAACGCCCATGACGCGGCCCGTCCAGCTTGAACACCTGGTCGGTGGCGGGCAACAGGCCCCGGGTGCGCTGCAGGTCCAATACCGAGTCGAGTATCCCCGCGAACACCAGGCGATCGTCACCTTGCAGTATCTCGGATGACGACACCGCCGGGATGCTACGCGCGGCGCGGTCGATCTCGACCAGGAAGAGACCCGGCAGCTGGCGCAGACCGGCCTCCTCGATGCTCTTGCCGACCAATGGGCTATCGGCAGGGACCATCATCTCAGCCGTGTACTGACGGACGTCCTGGTTACTGGCCACTGCCGAGGTCCTCTTCGGCAACAGCCAACGACCCGCACTGAGCAGAAACAGGAACACCACCGCCACGACGGGCAGCCCGATCCAGGCGAGCTCGAAAAAGCCGAAGCCTGGCTGTTCGTTGCGCCCGGTGTAAAGACCGTTGACGACCAGGTTGGTGCTGGTGCCGATCAGCGTGCAGGTGCCGCCGGCGATGCTCGCATAGCTGAGCGGGATCATCAGCCGCGACAATTCGAGCCGATGGCGTTTCGCCCAATCCTTTACCGCAGGGATGAAGATCGCGACCACCGGGGTGTTGTTCATGAACGCGCTCATCGCGGCGACCGGCATCATCAATCGAAGCCGGGCATGCCCGGCCGAGCGAGGTTGTCCCAGTAGCGCCTGACTGATCCAGGCAACCGCACCGGTCTCGGTCAGACCGGTGACGACCACGTACAGCACCGCGACGGTGAGCATGCCTTCGTTCGCGAAGCCGGCAAGCCCCTCGAAGGGCGTTACCACCCCGCTGACCAGTAGCAGCGTCAGCGCCGCCGTCGTCACCATATCGGGGGCAATGCGGGTGAAGGCGAAGAGCACGAAGCTGGTCGCTACGATGCCCAGGCTGAACCAGCCTTCCCAGCCGAGTGAATTGAGCAAGTCCAAGATTCGGGATCCGATGCCGCCCGTTGTGCGAGGGCCGGCGTTAGCGTTGCTGCGTCGGGCGGCCGGAAGTCTGGCGTTCGCTTAGCCCCCGCGTCAAATGGCCCGGTCGCACGGTCGGCCGCCTACCAGGGTATCGACATCGGGCCGACGCGCTTGAGTTCGAAGCCCTTGGGGCTGTTCGGCAACTAGGCCTGAAGCATCCCCTCACGCTCGATGAAAGCGATGATTTCGTCGACGCCGGCGCCGACCTTCATGTTTGCGAAAACCCAGGGTCGATCGCCTCGCATGCGGTCGGTGTCCGCTGCCATCACGTCGAGCGAAGCCCCGACATACGGTGCCAGGTCGATCTTGTTGATCACCAGCAGGTCGGAGCGTGTGATCCCGGGGCCGCCCTTGCGCGGGATCTTCTCGCCCTCGGCCACGTCGATCACATAGATGGTCAGGTCCGCCAGCTCCGGGCTGAAGGTGGCGGAAAGGTTGTCGCCGCCGCTTTCAATGAAAACCAGGTCCATGTCGGGGAACTGCTGCTGCAAGTCCTCGACCGCCGCGAGGTTCATCGACGCGTCCTCGCGTATCGCGGTGTGCGGACACCCGCCGGTCTCCACGCCGACGATCCGTTCAAAAGGCAGCGCCTCGGCACGCATCAGGATCTGCGCATCCTCCTGCGTGTAGATATCGTTAGTCACCACCGCAATGTCGTATCGGCCGCGCAGCGCCTTGCACAGCAGCTCTAGCAGCGCGGTCTTGCCGGAGCCGACCGGGCCGCCGACACCGACCCGCAGCGCCTGTCTGTCTTTGCTCATATCGCTCGCCTCTGCAACACAGTGTCAGGGCCCTTTTGTGCTCCCCGGCCCTGAAGCACGCGGTGCGCGGCGTTCACGACCGAAACAACCGGGTGTACTGGGTTTCGTGCCGGGCGCTCGCGATCGCCAGCGCGGGTGCGCTCGCGCCGATGTCGCCGTCGGCCAGCGTCTGGGCCCGCTCCGCCGCGATGGCTATTGTGCGAGCCAACGCAAATTGGACGCGCTGCCCGTCAGTCTGGCCCAGCGGAACCAGCTTAACGGCCGCCGTGACCTGGTTTTCCAGCCAAGCCCAGGCGTAACCCAGGGCGCAATCGGCCATCCCTATCTGCCAGGACTGCGCGGCCAGCGCGAATGGTGCGGCCTGACAGTGCTGGAGTTGCCCGCGCCACTTTGCCGCAGGTGCCACGCCGAGGTCCGCCAGCAGCGTAATCAGCGCGCGTGCCCGATTGTGCTCCTCGGCACGCAGTTCGCTGGTCTCTCGGCTCGCCAACAGCAACTGGCCCCAGCGCTCGATTGCATCGGGATCGGCACGGGCACAGGCCTGATAGAGCCGGCACAAGACGGGCAGTTCGAGCCTTGTCAGCGCGTCTTCGATCAAACCCGCCAGCCAATCCTGCAGGCTGCCGGGGTCCTGCACCCAACCAGCTTCCACGGCCCATTCGAGGCCCTGCGAGTATGCGAAGCCACCGACCGGCAGTGCCGGGCTCACCAGCTGCATCAGCCGCAGGCGGCCGAGCGGCGAGGTCACGGTCCGTTCAGCGGGCATGATCTCCCGCGGCGTCTGCGCCACCCGCGTGATGATGCGCATGGTCATCGCCCGGCGCATGCCCCCCGTAGGCGCCGGCCTCCGGCTCGAACGGGGCCTGCACGCGTGTCGGCTCGAGACCCAGACCACGCAGCATCGCATCGAGCACGTGGTCCTGCGCATAGCGAAGCCAGCTCGCACCGATCTGCAGCGGCACATGCCGGTTGCCCAGATGGTAACAGGCCCGCGCCAGAAGTAGGCGATCGGTACAGCGCACCTCGGAGACCGACTCTTCGGCCGCCCTGACCTGCACAATCAACCCGTCGGCATCACCGAGCAGATCGCCGTCGCGCAGGACTTGGCCACGCGCCAGGAAGACGCCGGCCGGCGTGCCGTCGTCGAGCGTCACGCGGAGCCGGCTGCGCAGGCGCCGTTCGAGGGGCAGGGTCAGCGTCGCGCCGGGCTCCCCCCGCGCGATTCGGCGGTCGAGTTCGAGCATTCAGGGCCCTCGGTCAAAAAAGGAAATATCGCTGCGCCATAGGCAGCACATCCGCCGGGTCGCATGTCAGTAGTTCACCGTCGGCACGTACCTGGTAGGTCTGCGGATCGACCTCGATGACTGGCTGCCAGTCGTTGAGAATCATGTCTGCCTTCTTTACCGCGCGGCAGTCGCGCACCATGCCGACCAGGGACTCGAGCCCGAGGTGGCGGTGCACATCGGCCTCGTACGCAGTCTGAGACAAGAAGGTCATCCGCGTCGCATGTCGCGCACCGCCGATAGCACCGAACATCGGGCGATAGTGCACCGGCTGCGGCGTTGGGATCGAGGCGTTCGGATCGCCCATAGGCGCTGCGACGATCATCCCGGCCTTGATCACCAGGCTCGGCTTGGCACCGAAGAACGCCGGCTTCCAGAGTACCAGATCGGCAAGTTTGCCCGCCTCGACCGAACCCACCTCGTGCGCGATGCCATGAGTGAGCGCCGGATTGATCGTGTACTTCGCGATATAGCGGCGGGCCCGCAGATTGTCGTGCGAAGCAGGGTCACCAGCCAGGCTGCCGCGTTGCACTTTCATCTTGTGCGCGGTCTGCCAGGTGCGAATGATCACCTCACCAACACGACCCATCGCCTGGGAATCCGACGCGATCATCGAAAACGCGCCCAGGTCATGCAGGATGTCCTCGGCGGCAATGGTCTCGCGCCGGATGCGTGACTCGGCGAAAGCGACGTCTTCGGGAATCGACGGCGAGAGATGGTGACACACCATGAGCATATCGAGATGCTCGTCGACCGTGTTCACGGTATAGGGGCGGGTCGGATTGGTCGACGAGGGCAGTATGTTGCTGTAGCCGGCCGCTTTGATGATGTCCGGTGCATGTCCGCCGCCTGCCCCCTCGGTGTGGTAGGTGTGGATGGTACGACCCGCGATCGCGGCGAGGGTATCTTCGACGAAACCGGATTCGTTCAGCGTGTCGGTATGGATTGCCACCTGGACATCGAAGTTTTCGGCAACGGTCAGACAATTGTCGATCGCCGCGGGCGTGGTGCCCCAGTCTTCGTGCAGCTTCAGCCCGATCGCACCGGCGGCAATCTGCTCGGACAGCGGCCCGGGCCGCGAGGCGTTGCCCTTGCCCAGGAACCCGAGATTGACCGGCAGCGCGTCCGCTGCCTGCAGCATGCGCTGGATATTCCAGGGCCCCGGAGTACAGGTGGTGGCATTCGTCCCGGTGGCCGGCCCGGTTCCCCCGCCAAGCATGGTCGTGACGCCCGACATCAGCGCCTCGTCGACCTGTTGTGGGCAGATGAAGTGGATGTGCGAGTCGATGCCGCCCGCGGTCAGGATCTGACCCTCGCCGGCAATCGCCTCGGTGCCCGGGCCGATGACGATATCGACTCCATCCTGGATGTCCGGGTTTCCGGCCTTGCCGATGCCGCAGATACGCCCGTTCTTGATGCCGATGTCGGCCTTGACTACGCCCCAATGGTCGAGGATCAACGCATTGGTGATTACCACATCGACGACCTGGCTCGATGGCTGCTGGCTCTGCCCCATCCCGTCACGGATGACCTTGCCGCCACCGAACTTGACCTCGTCGCC
>CBDTXT010000213.1:0-5852 GCA_965364465.1 uncultured Chromatiaceae bacterium | reverse complement strand
GACGTGTGCTCTTCCGATCTAGTACGCCGGCTCGGGCGAATCGACCTGGGCATGATCGCGGTCCAGGGGCCGAATGCCCGCCGCAAGGCGGAGGCGCTGCTGCCCGAGGGTCTGCGCACCCCGGCCATGGCGCTCAAGCCGTTCAGCGCCGCACACGAAGGTGAATGGTTCGTCGGTCGTACCGGTTACACGGGCGAAGACGGTTTCGAGGTGATGCTGCCCGAGCAGGACACCCCCGGGCTGTGGCGTGAGCTGGCGGCCGCCGGTGTTCGGCCCTGCGGGCTGGGCGCGCGCGATACGCTGCGGCTCGAAGCCGGGATGAACCTTTACGGCAATGACATGGACGAAACCCGCAGCCCGCTCGAGTCGGGTTTGACCTGGACAGTCGCCTGGGAGCCAGCTGATCGGGATTTCATTGGTCGGGCGGCCCTTGAAAAGCAGCGGGCAGCGGGTAGTCTTCCGAAGTTCACCGGCCTCGTGCTGGAAGGGAAGGGTGTGCTGCGCGACCATCAGCGCTTGTACGACGGCGAGCGCGAGGTTGGAGAGATCACCTCGGGTGGTTTTTCGCCGACCCTCGAGCGATCGATAGCGATGGCACGGCTTAGCGCCGATGCCGGTGCGACTTTGCATGTGGACATCCGCGGCCGGCGCCTGCCGGTGCGCCGGGTGAAGATGCCGTTTGCGCGCAACGGCAGCGTCTGTATCGAACTCTGATTTTGCGTCAGCGCGTTGGCTGATCCATTTTGACCGTCGGCTGTACGAATGCGGGGGAGGAAAACCGAATGAGCAACGATGTACCGAGCGAATTGAAGTACACCAAATCTCACGAGTGGGTGCGCCTGGAGGGTGACGGGCTCGCTGCCGTGGGTATCACCGACCATGCGCAGGAACTGCTGGGCGACCTGGTGTTCGTCGAACTGCCGGAGGTCGGCGTCGAACTGGGCGCCGGGGCCGAGTGTGCCGTTGTCGAGTCGGTGAAGGCGGCCTCCGATGTCTACAGCCCGGTCAGTGGCGAGGTCGTGGAGGTCAACGAGACCCTCGCCGAAGCACCCGAGACCATTAACCAGGACGCCTACGAAGAGGGGTGGATATTCCGTGTCCGCCTGACCGACCCGGGCGAACTGGACGCACTGATGGACGGCGACAGTTACGCCGAACACGCGGAATCCGAAGAACACTGAGTCCGCGGGACGCAGCAAGCACGGGCCCAAGTCATGCCGTTTATCCCACACACCGAAGAAGACGTCCGCCGCATGCTCGAGGTGATCGGCGTCGGTCATATCGACGACCTGTTCGACGAGATCCCGGAAGATCTGCGCTGTGGCGAACTGGAACACGTCCCGGAGGGCCTCTCCGAGATGGAAGTGTCTGCGCTGATGCAGATGCGTGCCCGCGAGGATGGTCAACCGCTGTGCTTCGTCGGCGCCGGGGCCTACGATCACCACATCCCGGCAGCGGTTTGGCAGATCGCGACGCGCGGTGAGTACTACAGTGCCTACACGCCTTACCAGGCGGAGGCGAGCCAGGGTACGCTTCAGCTGCTGTACGAGTACCAGTCGATGATGACGGCGCTGATGGCGATGGACGTGTCGAACGCCTCGCTGTACGACGGCGCCTCGGGCCTCGCCGAGGCAGTGCTGATGGCAGTGCGCGCGAATCGCAAATCGAAGTCGCGGCGGATTTTGTTGCCACGGACGCTCAATCCCGCCTACCGCAAGACCGTTCGAACGATTGTCGGAAATCA
This sequence comes from uncultured Chromatiaceae bacterium, assembly GCA_965364465.1. Classification (GTDB taxonomy): domain Bacteria; phylum Pseudomonadota; class Gammaproteobacteria; order Chromatiales; family Chromatiaceae; genus Thiosocius. Next base: position 4,108 of record CBDTXT010000213.1, on the reverse strand, counting down.
GCAGATCGAACTGGTCGAGGTCGCGTTCGACCCGGTGACCGGGCAGGTCGACCGCGAGGCGCTGCAGGCGCATGCCGGCGAAGACTATGCCGCCTTGGTGATCCCCCAACCCAACTTTTTCGGGGCGCTGGAGGATGTCGATGCGATGACAGACTTCGCCCATGCCAACGGCATGCTGGCGATCGCGGTGGTCAATCCCCTGGCGATGGCGGTTCTGAAGCCGCCGGGCGAGTGGGGCTCGCGCGGGGACGCTGGGGGTGCCGACATCGCCTGCGGCGAGGGTCAGCCGCTCGGTGCGCCGCTGGCCTCGGGCGGCCCGTACTTCGGCTTCATGTGCGCCAGGCAGGCCCTGGTGCGTCAGATGCCGGGGCGGATCATCGGAAAGACCGTGGATCTCGAGGGCAAAGCCGGTTACGCGCTGACACTGCAGGCCCGCGAACAGCACATCCGGCGTTCCAAGGCGACCTCGAATATCTGCACCAACCAGGGGCTGCTGGTCACCGCGGCGACCATCCACATGGCCCTGCTCGGTGGTGAGGGGTTGGCCCGGGTCGCCGCTCGCTGTCACGCGAACACCGGCGAGCTGCTGCGCCGCCTGACCGAGATCGACGGTGTCGAGCCGCTGTTCGGCGGTCCGCTGTTCCACGAGGGCGTGGTCAGGCTTGCCGCGCCGGTGCCTGAGGTGCTGCGCTCGTTGGCGGCACACAACGTGCTCGGCGGATACGATCTCGGCGACGAGTACCCGGAACTCGGTGATGCGCTACTCGTCTGCGCGACCGAGTTGCGCACCGAAGCCGAGATCAGCGAGTTTGCGGGCAAGCTGGCCCGCATCATGGCCGCGCGCACGCAGGCAAAGTGTCCGGTCGAACCCAAGTTCAACTGAGCCTGGGGCAATCGCGGCGATCCCGCCCGGCGCCCCGCGGCGAAAACCAGACCCAAGGAGAAACGACATGGCACAGGTAACTCTGCATGGCTCCCCCATCAACACCAGCGGTGACTTGCCTGCGGTGGGGAGCAAGGCCCCCGACTTTCAGCTGGTCGATGGCGAACTGAACGATGTCAAGCTGTCCGATTTTCGCGGCAAGAAGAAGCTGCTGAGCATCGTGCCGAGCCTGGACACCCCGACCTGCGCCACGTCGACCAAGGTGTTCAACGAGCGTCTCGGCGGTCGAGATGACGTCGTGGTGCTGGTCGTCTCGGCCGATCTCCCGTTCGCCCAAGGCCGCTTCTGCGCGGCCGAGGGCACGGCCGACGTGAAGACGCTCTCGATGATGCGTTCGCGCAATTTTGCGAAGGACTATGGGATGCTGATCGTTGACGGGCCGCTCGCCGGGATAACGGCACGCGCCGCGCTGGTGTTGGACGAGACCGACAAGGTGCTGCACGCCGAGCTGGTCGGCGAGATCGGCGATGAACCGGACTACGACGCAGCGATCGCTGCACTGGGCTGAAGCGGCCGCGGCGGTGGCGCGGGATCGATAACAAAGGGTTGAGAGCATGCTGATACACGAGCAATCGCAGCCGGGCCGGCGCGCCTTCGCGCAGGCACCGAAAGACCGGGCGTCGCTGGAGGGTATTCCCGCCGAGATGCGGCGTGCGGCGCCGCCCGTGTTGCCCGAGGTGTCGGAGATGCAGGCGGTGCGCCACTACACGCGCTTGTCCCAGAAGAACTTTTCGATCGACACCGAGTTCTATCCGCTGGGGTCGTGCACGATGAAGTACAACCCCCGTGCCTGCAACTCGCTGGCGATGCTCCCGGGCATACTGGCCAGACACCCGCATGCGCCGGCATCCCACAGCCAGGGCTTCATGGCCTGCATGTACGAGTTGCAGGAAATGCTCAAAGACGTCACCGGGATGCGGTCGGTGTCGCTGGTCCCGGCGGCCGGCGCGCAGGGCGAGTTTGCCGGTGTCGCGATGATCCGCGCTTACCATGACGCCCGGGGCGACAAGGCTCGCTCGGAGATCATCGTGCCCGATGCGGCGCACGGCACGAATCCGGCCACCGCGGTGATGTGCGGCTACAAGGTGCGGGAGATCCCCACGCTGAAGGACGGGGACGTGGACGTCGAGGCGCTGAAGCTCGCGCTGGGCCCGCAGACGGCCGGGATCATGCTGACGAACCCGTCGACACTCGGCGTGTTCGAGCGACGCATCACCGAGATCGCCCGACTGGTGCACGCGGCCGGCGGCCTGCTCTACTACGATGGCGCCAACCTGAATGCGATCCTCGGCAAGGTCCGGCCCGGCGACATGGGCTTTGACGTGATCCACATGAACCTGCACAAGACCTTCTCGACGCCGCACGGCGGCGGCGGCCCCGGGGCCGGCCCGGTCGGTGTCAGCGAGCGCCTGGTGCCGTTCCTCCCTGTGCCGATGGTGGGATTCGACGGTCGCGACTATCACTGGCTGACCGAGAGGGATTGCCCGCAGACGATCGGCAAACTGTCGGCCTTCGCCGGCAATGCCGGTGTGCTGATCCGCTCTTATATCTACGCACGCCTGCTGGGCCGCGAGGGTATGCGGCGGGTTGCCGAGTACGCGACCCTGAACGCGAACTACCTGGCGAAGCGTCTGAACGACGCCGGGTTTGAGCTCGCCTACCCGCAGCGTCGCGCGACGCACGAGTTCATCGTCACGCTGAAGAGTCAGGCCAAGGAACTTGATGTCACCGCGATGGATTTTGCGAAGCGCCTGCTCGACTATGGTTATCATGCCCCAACCACGTATTTCCCACTGTTGGTGCCCGAGTGCTTCCTGATCGAGCCGACGGAAACCGAGGCGCCGGACGCGCTGGACGGGTTCGTCGACGCCATGGTCAAGATCCAGGCCGAGGCGCAGACCAATCCTGAGGTCATCAAGACCGCACCGCACACGCTGCCGGTGCGCCGCCTGGACGATGTGCGGGCCGCGCGCGAACTCGATCTGCGCTGGCAGCCGCCGGGCTGAGCCGTGATCCGACCGAGGCGCCAAGTCCGGTCGGCAGACGCGAGGGACCATCGAGCGCGCTCTTTAGCGCCCTGACACCTGCCCTCGATGGTCGCGCGGTACGCGGCTCCGCTATCATCGCCCCCAACCTTTCCATCACGGATCAAGCCCATGGCCGGCGCCAGCCTTCTTGCACTGATCGACGATATCGCCACGGTACTGGACGATATCTCCGTCATGACCAAGGTCGCGGCGAAGAAGACCGCCGGCGTCTTGGGCGACGACCTCGCGCTGAATGCACAACAGGTCAGCGGGGTTCGGGCGGACCGCGAACTGCCGGTGGTCTGGGCCGTGGCGTTGGGTTCACTGAGGAACAAGGCGATACTCGTGCCGGCCGCGCTGGCGATCAGTGTCGTCGCCCCCTGGGCGATCACACCGCTGCTGATGCTCGGCGGTGCCTACCTGTGTTTCGAGGGCTTCGAGAAGCTGGCGCACAAGTACCTGCATCCGAAGTCCGAGGTGGAGCAGCAGCACGCCCAGTTGACCCGGGCGCTGGTCGATCCGGCGGTCGACATGCGGGTGCTGGAACGCAGCAAGGTCAAGGGTGCGATTCGCACCGATTTCATCCTGTCCGCCGAGATCATTGTGATCACGCTGGGGACGGTAGCGAGTGCGACGTTCGGGATGAAGGTCGTGGTGCTGGCCGGGATCGCACTGCTGATGACCGTCGGCGTCTACGGCCTGGTGGCAGGTATCGTCAAGCTGGACGACGCCGGGCTCTGGTTGGCCCGCCGCGAAGGAGAGGGCGGCTGGGCCGTGCTACAGCGATGGCTGGGCCATCGAATCGTCGCGGCTGCGCCATGGCTGATGAAGACCTTGTCGATCGTCGGCACCGCCGCGATGTTCCTGGTCGGCGGCGGCATTCTGGTGCATGGCCTGCCCCGGCTGCACGAGCTGATCCATGGATTCGCCCACGAGGCCGAGGGCATTCCCGGCGTGGGCGCGATACTGGCGGGCATGACGCCAGCACTGATGAATGCGTTGACCGGCGTCGTTGCCGGCGCGCTGATCCTGATCCTTGTCACCGTCGGACGGAAGCTATGGCGCCTGGTAAGTCCCGCCTAGGCCGAATGGCACTTACTTAAGCCGATACGGGTTGTTTCTGGAGGAAACGTCGGTG
>CBDTXT010000212.1:0-5865 GCA_965364465.1 uncultured Chromatiaceae bacterium | reverse complement strand
CACCGACGTTTCCTCCAGAAACAACCCGTATCGGCTTAAGTAAGTGCCATTCACGCTAAAGGCGCTTGCGCGGGCCTGGACCCGGGGCTGCGACCCGCGCAAGCGGCACAAGCACCTCAGGAGGGCCGCGGTCCCTTGCCGGTAGCGCAGCCGTGCCCGGGCAACATCCCGTGCCAGTAGTGGAAGCCCCGATCGGTTCCGTCCGAGCCGTGGCGGTGGTGCGGGTGTCCGGCATGCGTCTTCGGTGCGGCAGCCATCGCGCCGAGCGCGAGCTGCAGCGTCTGCCCCTGGCGGTCTCGCACGATCTCCAGTTTCAGTTCATCGCCCGGTGCGTGACGCTTCACCGCGCCCTTGAGGTCGTCGACCGATGCGACGCCGTCGCCGGCAATCTCGACAATCACGTCGCCCGCCTTTAGCCCGGCCTTCTGGGCCGCGGAATCATCGAGCACCTGAGAAATCAGGACGCCGCGCTCACCCTGCGTACCGAACGCCTCCTTGAGGTCGCTGGTCATGTTCTGCACGCGAACCCCGAGCGCGGCCGTGCCGCGGGCACCGGCATCGGCCTTCTCGGCAAACTCGGCCTGCAGCTGCAGGGCATTGCCATTGCGCACCAACGCGATCTGTGATCGATCGCCGGCCTGTTCGATCAGGTGCTGCAGGCGCTCGGGCGAGTAGGCCGGCCGGTCGTCGACCGAGGTGACGATGTCGCCGGCCTCGAGGCCGGCCCGATCGGCGGCCGAGCCATCGCGCACCTGCTCGACGCGCACCCCGAACTCCAGCGCCAAGCTGTCGAGTTCCGGCTGGGGCACCGCGGAGATCGCGACCCCCAGCCGCGGCGGTGACCGGTCGCCGGGCTGGTTCTCGGCGTAAGGCTGATGGATGCTGTCGTTCGGCATCTGGGCTTGCGGCTGATGGGCCGCCGCATGACCTGCGTGGACCGCGCCGGTCGTCACGGCCGCAGCGATCGCACTCGCCAGCCAGGCGGCCGGCAGAATTGATTTTGGCATGTCGTAACACTCCTCATAAAGTTGGCGTCCGATTGGATAGGGTGCGCCGGCCGAAGTTCGGCGAATCCTTCCATCGGCGCACTGTGGATATCGCCCCGGTTTCACCGCACACCGCGCCCGCTTACCGGCCTGAGGCCCTTGTCAGCGGTGGCCCCGATCTCTCAACATGGGGCCATGGACCGAATCAACGCACATGCCCTTGCGCGCCGCTCGCGGTTCGCAGCGAGTCTGCTCGGCCTGCTTGCGCTCTGCATGCTGGCGGCCTGCGAAACGGAGCAGGAGGGTCCGGCGCTGCTGCACTGGTATGTGTTCGACGAGCGATCCGGGGCCTTCGCCGAGGCGGCCCGGCGTTGCAGCGCGTCGTCGGCCGGGGCCTACCGGATCGAACTCAGGCCCTTGCCGGCCGACGCCGACCAGCAGCGCGAGCAACTGGTGCGCCGCCTCGCCGCGTACGATGACGACATCGACCTGATCGGCATGGACGTGATCTGGACCGCGGAATTCGCCGAGGCCGGCTGGATCCTGCCCTGGCCGGATACTGCGGTGGCCGCGGTGCGGGACGGTCGGCTCGCGGTCGCGCTCGACACGGTCAGCTATCGGGGGCGCCTGTGGGCGGTCCCGTTCACCAGCAACACCCAGCTGCTCTGGTACCGCACCGACCGCGTCGCACGGCCGCCGCGGACCTGGAAGGAGATGATCGCCCAGGCCGAGGCCCTCGGTGAGGTCGGCACCATCCAGGCGCAGGGCGAACGCTACGAGGGCTTCACGGTGTTTTTCGTATCGCTGCTCGCCTCGGCGGGCGGCTCGGTGCTGAGCGACGACGCCCGGCAGCCGGCGCTGCAGGCCGGGCCGACCCTCGACGCGCTGCAACTGATGCGGCGGCTTGCCGGGTCGCCGGCCGCGGATCCGGCGTTGGCCAACGCGCGCGAGGATCAGGCGCGGCTGGCCTTCGAACGCGGTGACTCCAGCTTCATGCTGAACTACACCTATGTCTGGCCCAGCGCACAACGGCATGCACCCGAGGTCGCGCGGCACATGGGGTATGCCCGGTGGCCGGCGCTGCTCCCCGATCGGCCGAGCCGCGTCACGGTTGGGGGCATCAATATCGCAGTCGGGGCCTACAGCCGTCACCCGGCCCTGGCGCAGCAGGCGGCGGCCTGTATCGCCTCGCCGGACAATCAGCGCATCGCCGCGGTACGCGGCGGCTTGCCGCCGACCAGCAGCCTGTTGTACGACGCGCCGGAGGTGCGGGCCGTGTTCCCGTTCGCCGAGCTGTTGCGCGAGACGCTGCGCGATGCGGTTCAGCGCCCGCAGACCCCGCTCTACAACGACGTGTCGCTGGCGATCAGCCGCACCTTGCATCCAATGAGTGACATCCGCCCGCAGCAGGACCTGCGGCGGCTGCGTGCGGCGGTCGGGCGCGCGCTGCGCTCGGAGGGTCTGCTGTGAAAAGGCGGGCCTTATCGACCGAGCAGCTCGCTTGGCTGCTGTGTACGCCGGCGCTGCTCGGCATGCTGCTGGTTGCCGCCTACCCGGTGCTGTATGCGATCTGGCTGTCGCTGTTTCAGTACGATCTGCGGTTTCCGGACCGGCGCGCGTTCGTCGGCTGGGACAACTATCTCAGCGTGCTCGGCTCGGCGGTCTGGTGGCAGGCCCTGGGCAACACGCTGCTGATTACGCTGAGTTCGCTTCTGCTGGAACTTCTTCTCGGCCTGTTGCTCGCGCTGCTGATGCACCGCGCGCTGTTTCTGCGACGCACGCTGCGTGCGGCGGTGCTGGTACCGTATGCGATCATCACCGTGGTGGCCGCGCTGGCCTGGAAGTTCGCGTTCGACCCGGTGAGCGGCTTCGTCAACCCGCTTTTCGGCGTCGACCAGGCCTGGTTGAGCGAACGTTGGTCCGCACTCCTGGTGATCGTGCTGAGCGAGGTCTGGAAGACCACGCCGTTCGTCGCGCTACTGCTGCTGGCCGGTCTGGCCCAGGTACCGCAAGATCTGCTCGATGCGGCGCGGGTCGACGGCGCCGGCCCGCTGCAGCGCTTCTGGCACATCACGCTGCCGTTGATCAGGCCGGCCATCCTGGTCGCGCTGCTGTTCAGAACCTTGGACGCGCTGCGTATCTTCGACATGGTGTTCGTACAGACCCGCGGCGCCCAGGGTACCGAAACGCTGTCGATCGTCGCCTACCATGCATTGATCACGCGACTCAATTTGGGTTTGGGCTCGACGGTCTCGGTGCTGTTGTTCCTGTGCATCGCGGCGATTGCATTCGTGTTTGTCAGGGGCTTGGGCGCGCCGTTGACGCAGCGCGAGCGAGCGGGCGATTGAACGCCGTGGGGGCAGCGATCGACAGGCTGCTCTGGCGCGTCGGCAGCGTCGCGGTGATCTGCTATGCGCTGCTGCCGGTGGTCTGGATCCTGTCACTGTCGCTGAAGCCGGCCGCAGAGCTGAACGATGGCCGATTCTTGCCCGCGAACCCGAGCCTGGAGCATTACCGCGCGATCTTCATCGACCCGCAGTTCCCGGCCGCGCTGTTGAACTCGATCGGCATCGGGGTACTGGCCACGCTGCTGTCGATCGCGCTGGGCGCACTGGCCGCGTACGCGATCGTGCGCCTGCGCTTTCGCGGACGGCGTTGGATCCTGGTCGGCGCGTTGGCGATCGCGATGTTCCCGCCGGTCGCGGTGATCGGTCCGCTGTTCGAGCTGTGGCGCACCCTGGGACTGTTCGACACCTGGCTGGGATTGATCCTGCCCTATATGACCTTCACGCTGCCGCTGTCGATCTGGATCCTCGCGGCGTTTTTCCGCGACATCCCATGGGACCTGGACAAGGCCGCGCAGGTCGACGGTGCAACGCCGCTGCAGGCCTTTCGCCACGTGATCCTGCCGCTGGCGTCGCCGGGTGTTTTCGCGGCCGCGACCCTGGTGTTCATCTTCGCCTGGAACGACTTCCTGTTCGCCGCCGCGCTGACATCCACCAACGCGTCGCGAACCGTACCGGCCGCAATCGCATTCTTCACCGGCAGTTCCCGCTTCGAACTGCCGACCGGGTCCATCGCGGCCGCCTCCGTGGTCGTGACCGTCCCGGTGGTCCTCGCGGTGTTGGTCTTTCAGCGCCGAATCGTCGCCGGGCTGACGGCCGGCGCAGTCAAGGGGTAGGGCGATGGCGGAGATCGTACTCGACAAGGTCAGCAAGCGCTTCGCCGACGGGACCGAGGCGCTGCATCCGACGGACCTGACTATCGGTGATGGCGAGTTCTTCATCCTGGTGGGGCCCTCGGGCTGCGGCAAGTCGACGCTGCTGAACATCATCGTCGGGCTCACCCCGCCGAGCAGCGGCGACGTGCGGGTCGGTGGAGAGACGGTCACCGCGCTTGACCCGAAGGATCGCAACATGGCCATGGTGTTCCAGAGTTACGCGATCTATCCGCACATGACGGTGCGCGAGAACATCGCCTTTCCGTTACGGTTGGCGAAGCTGGGCGACGCCGAGATCGAGCGACGCGTGAGTCAGGCGGCGGAACTGCTGGAGCTCGGCGAACTGCTCGGACGCCGGCCGGCAGACCTCTCCGGCGGGCAGCGGCAGCGCGTTGCGATGGGTCGCGCGATCGTGCGTCGCCCTGCGGCCTTCCTGCTCGACGAGCCGCTGTCCAACCTGGATGCGCGGCTGCGGCTGCAGACGCGGGGCGAACTCGCACGGTTGCACCGGCGCCTCGGCACAACCATGGTCTACGTCACGCACGATCAGACCGAGGCGATGACACTCGGGCAGCGGGTCGCGGTATTGCGCCGCGGGCGGGTGCAGCAGGTCGGCACCCCGCGCGAACTCTACCGGTCGCCGGCCAATCTGTTCGTCGCGGGCTTTCTCGGCGCGCCGCCAATGAATTTCCTGCCGGCCGTGCTGCAAGACCGACGCCTGCGGCTGCCGATGGGGGAACTGGACCTGCCGGCAGCCTATCAGCACACGCTGGGAGGACAGCGCCGGGAACTGATCGTCGGTATCAGGCCGGAGCAGCTGGTCGATCCCGGCCTCGATGGCGCGGATGCCTGGCCCAAGATCGATGTGCCGGTCGACCGGGTCGAGTGGCTTGGCGCCGACCAGTACGTGTACGCCGACTGGCCGCTGGATCCGACGCTGCGCATCCGGGCGGCCGTCGACGATCTCGCGGCGCTGCGGCGGGACCGGGTCGGTCTCGTTGTGCGCATCGCGAGTACCCACGGCGTCAAGGCGGGCGCGCGCCTGACCCTTGCCTTCGACCCGAACGCGATCAGCTTGTTCGACGCCCATGGCGGCGAGCGCATCGTGCCGCCAGCCGACTGACTGGCCACGCGTCCGGCGGCGCCTGCACCCTGTCCGGGTTCGCCATGTCATGCCGTTTTCGCCGGCGGCGCGGTATCATGGGGGCCAATATAGATTCTTGGAGATGAACCGGTGGGTACATTATTGATCTTGGCAGTCGGGATAGTGATCGGCTGGAATCTGCCGCAGCCGAGTTGGGCCAAGGAGGCGCAAGACAAGTTGATCGCGGCAATTCGAAACCTGATGAACAAGCCCTGAACCGGCTGTTTTGGCGCCCAGTCGCAGCATCAGGCGCCAGATCAGGCGGCCCGCAGGTCGATGTCTCCCAGCGGCAGCCGTCGAAGTTTTCCTGCTCGACACGACCGCGTTCGATCACGCATTCCCCATACAGCAGCGCGCTGAGACCAGAAACGAACGAGCCCTCGATCTGTGCCTGGATCTGTTGCGGGTTGACCGCGTGACCGGGGTAACTCGCGCCGACGATGCGGCGGATCCTGAGTCGCCCGCGGTCATCGACCGAGACCTCGGCGCCGCCCGCGACGAAGCTGCCGGAGGCC
>CBDTXT010000211.1:0-5870 GCA_965364465.1 uncultured Chromatiaceae bacterium | reverse complement strand
CGCCTATCGTGAGGCGATGCGGGCACGCTTCGATGAGTACATGCGGGAGCGCCAGGCGCAGCTCGAGGAAAGCGTCCGCCTTCAGCGCGAGCAACACGAGGCGGCAATCGGGCGAAGCCGGACCGAGGCCCCGCGCCCGCCGATCCAGCCTTATCCCTATCCGGCGATGCCGCCCTATGGCCCTCGCTATCCGGCTGCGTATCCCGGATACGGCACTCCCTACTGGCAGCAGCGCTGACCCGGAGCAGGTCTAGTCTGGTTCAGCGGGGGGACTGCATCAGCTCTCGGATGCGCCGGACGTAGCGGCGTGTCTCCTCCGGGGCAAAGGGCGCGACCTGCTCCCATCGCTTCACCTCACCATGCCTGTCCTCCGCTTTGCGATAGGCCCTCAGCACGCTGCGATAACCGGCATTGTAGCTGCCGAACGCAAACTCGAGGCGCTGGGTGACCGGGATCTCTTGGTTCTGTTTCCATTTTCGGTAGAGTTGACGGTCGTAAAAGATGCCTGCGGCGATGTTCCACCGCGGATCTTCGATGTCCGCCAGGAATGGGTTACGGGTCCTGATCTCACGATAGGTGCTTGGCAGGATCTGCATAATGCCGCGAGCCCCCGCCGGGCTGCGCGCGTCAGGATCCAGACCCGACTCCGCGATGCCCTGCGCCTTGAACCATCGCCAGTCGAAATGCGCCCCGAAATAGTGCTTCGTGTACTTTCGGAACAAAGGATCGAACTCACTGCTCCAGTGGCTGCCGTCAACGTGCTCACGGATCCCGGCGAGAGCGAGCGCCGGCAACATTGCGGCAAGCAGCCAGATCGAGGCACGACCTGACATGTCTTAGTTGAGACCCAGCCCAATGACCAGGCCCATCGCAGTACCGATGCCGATAAAGATCCCCATGATCATCAGGCCTACCGCCATGTTTCCTGCGGCCAGCTGCTCAGGAATGCTGAAGCTGACAATGTGGCTGAAAACCCTGCAGCCGAGCCACATGAACAGCAGGGTGAGGAAGCCACCCATGCAGGCGTAAAGGACATTCAGGATGAGCGGATCGATGGCGTCGGTCATGCGTGCCTCCGGGGCCAGGGAAGATCAAGCATAAGGGGGCGCACGCGACTGCTCAACCAAGATCACCCTGGGACCGGGACACCGCCCAGCAGCCCATGACACTCAGGGTCCATCCCTGTCGCCGGCCAGCCACCCGACTGCAGTCCTGGATCACCGGCAAAGCCAGCCTGCCCGGCGGTCAATGCCCTGTGCCGCGGGCCTCGCGGATGCGTTCGTAGGCTTGCCGAATTTCATGGGTCTTCTGTGCCGCGACCTTCATCATCTCTTCGGGCAGCCCCTTGGAAACGAGCTTGTCCGGGTGATGCCGACTGATCAGTCGCCGATAGGCACGCTTGATGTCCGCATCGCTCGCAGAGCGGTCGACACCGAGTACCTGATAGGCCTGACTCAGGCTCGGGCCGGCCGGCTTGCTGCTTCCTCGCCCGGAGCGGCCCGAATCGGCACGACTACCGAAACCGCGCTGCGCCTTCACCATGCGTTCGAGCCGACGGAAATCGAACTCCGACACGCCAAGCCTGCTGCAGATTTCCAGCAATAGTCGGTCTTCATCGGGATGGAGTCGCCCATCGGCATAGGCGGCCTGCAGCTGAATCTCGAGAAAAATACCGATCAGGGTGCTGCGGCCGTGGCATTCGCGGCGAAACTGTTCGAGCACGGCATCGAGATCGAATGCAGCCGATTTACCCTGCTGGAATAGCCCGATCGCCGCCTGGCGCTTGGCGGCATCGAGCGACATCTGCGCCATGATCGTTTCGGCCATCCGGATCTCTTCCGGGCTGACCCGGCCATCGGCCTTCGCCACCCGGCCCATGATTGAGAAGGTCGCGGTAAAGAACGCCGTCTGAACCCGTTCACGGTCTCCGGTTGCAAAAGCCGAGTCATCCGGCAGCGCCTTGAGTCCCTTGTCGAAATTATGACCCAGGGCCACGCCGAGCAGCGCACCAAGCGGCCCGCCAAGCATGAAACCGAAGGCCCCACCGACCAATTTTCCCCACCAGCTCAATTCCAGGCCTCCCGACAAGGGCCATGACGTCCCCCTGGCAAGGTTAGCACTGCCCCCGCCTTCACCGTCGGCTTACTTGCCGTGCAGATACTCCTCGTCACGAAACGACCCGACCCAATTCGGTTTGAAACCCACCATGATGGAGATCAGCCAGCCATTCAGCATCGCCTCGGGGAAGAACATCAGCGGCAGAAACAGCAGTAGGCTGTCACTCAACTGCGGGAGCGTGTACGCACCTGCCAGCAGCAGCAAACCGGCCGCGCCCAGCCCAACCAGCAGGGCCACCAGGCCTCCGGCGAGAAAGGCGTTCACGAACACATAAACGAAATAATGCTTCGGCAGATGGGCACGGGCGAGGCCCAGGATCAGCTGCGTGAGCGCGGACGGCAGCACGATGAACACCAGAGCCGTGGGGGCAAAGCCGTACCAGTCGCTGAGCCCGAAAAGCGTGGTCCCGAGCAGCGCCAGGCTCCCGCAGATGACCGCCAAAGACCAGCCGAACATCAGGGTTACGGTCAGGATCGCCGACAGGTGCCAGACAAAGCCGGGTTGGATTTCGGTGCGCAAGGTCCACAAGAGCAACAGGCACACGACCGAACCGAGAAAAAGGTTAAGCTGATCCGGGTGACGAAGGCGCTGCCAGTCAGCCCAGCGCAGCGCGCGGCTCAGCAACCAGCCGTAGATGCCGGCGAACAACCATAGCCAGGACGTGGGGAAAAGTTCACCGGAAAATTCCATAACACCCTGGTCGACAGACAAAGTATGGAGTGTACCCGATGCAATACCGCCAATTGCCCGGCACCGGCCTCGATGTGAGCGTCCTTTGCCTGGGAACCATGACCTTCGGCGAGCAGAACACAGAGCAGCAGGCGTTCGAGCAGTTGGACATGGCACTGGAAGCCGGTGTCAACTTCATCGATACCGCCGAGATATATTCGGTGCCGCCGCGTCCCGAGACCATGGGCAGCAGCGAGACCATGCTCGGACGCTGGCTGCAGCAGCGCGGCTGTCGCGACCGCGTCGTCATCGCCAGCAAGGTCGCCGGCCCTGGCCGCGACTGGCTAGGCTACATCCGCGGCGGCAACAACCACCTCGACAGAGCGAACATCGTGGCCGCACTGGACGGGAGCCTGCGCCGCTTGCAGACCGATGTCATTGACCTCTATCAGTTGCACTGGCCGGAGCGCCATACCAACCTGTTTGGAGTCCTCGGCTACGAGCACCGCGAAGAGCCAGACACGACACCGATGCTAGAAACCCTCGCGACGCTCGGCGACATGGTGGCGAAAGGGAAGATCCGCTACATTGGGGTCTCCAACGAGACGCCGTGGGGGGTTATGGAGTTCTTGCGGCTGGCACAGACGCACGGGCTACCACGCGTCGTTTCCATCCAGAACCCGTACAGCCTCCTCAATCGAACCTTCGAGATCGGTTTGGCCGAAGTCAGCCATCGTGAGGAAGTGGGCCTGCTGGCCTATTCACCGCTGGGTTTCGGCGTCCTGTCTGGCAAGTACCTGGGCGGCAAGCTGCCGGAAGGCGCACGCCTGACGCGCTTCCCGCACTACGACCGTTACTCGAACCCGCAGGCACAGCGCGCCACGCACGATTACGTGACCCTGGCGCGTACCCATGGCCTTGATCCGGCACAGATGGCGCTTGCCTACGTGAGCAGCAGACCATTCGTTACCAGCAACATCATCGGCGCAACCGACCTTCGACAACTGCGTAGCAACCTCGACAGCACCGAGGTCCACCTGGGCGACGAACTGCTGCAGGAGATAGAGTCCATCCACGAACGCCAACCCAGCCCAAGCCCATGAACGCGCTCGGGCAACACATCGAAGGCCAGGCGCGTCACCATGGTCCAAATTCGGGTTGACAGATGACGGATCGCTGAGGCGGCGGGCCCGACACGGTTCAAGGCGAATCGGTAAATGCCGATAAGCTCGGTGACATCCACTTCCGGGCGGGCGAGGCAAGACGATGATCACGCACTACGACATGATCACTGGCGAAGAGATCGTCAGCGAGCATCCTAAGGTGGCCGACAGAATGCCGCATATCGAAGGCACGGTCGCATGTTCACTGGCCGACGCACTGGACCCGCACACCCATACACGAGTCGTCGAACCCCCTGCCTGCATTGTCGCGATGCTACCGATCGACGTCTTGATCGATTCGGCGGGCGGGCCGACGAACCGGCCAAGGAGTTAAGCGCTCCGATCCATGGAGCCAGTCGACGCTGAGCTCCTACCCACCCCTCGGGCCGCGCGCGCTGCAAGCCAGCACTGGGCGTGGCAACTCGGCCGCCCAGCAGGCTCCGCGCAATCTCAATTACGCAGGACCGGGCAGCGTAATCTGCAGGTATCCGTCGATCACAGCGATTTCGACGGGCTCGAGCGACTGACCTGCGCAAGGGCCACGCACGCAGTAACCATCTTCCGGGCGGAACAGCGCCCCGTGGATGGCGCACTGGATAAAGCTATTATCCAGGTCGAAAAATTGGTCGGCTTGCCATTCGAGCGGGGCACCAGTATGGGGACAACGGTTGCGATAGGCGGCCAATACACCATCTTTCTGTACGACGAAAACCCGCACTAAACCGTTTTGTCCGGCATCGAGCTCGAAACCGCGGCTGTCTGTGTCACCGAGCTCGACCAGCGGGCACAGCGCGTGATGCACGACAGCCCCGCTCAAGGACCGGACAGCCCAAGCAAGGTGCTGAACAATTCTCCGCGACCAGCGAGAACGCTGATCGCCTCCAGCACGCCGATCGCCAGGCCGGCACCGAGCAGACCGGGAAGCCACCGATTGGGTGGGGCGACGCTATCGATGCCGATCGGACGTTTACTGGCCTTGAGACGATCGTCACGCAAATCGGTGACCTTGGCCTCCTCTGCATCGTTCTGCAGTCGACGCAGCGCCTCCTGCAATTGCTCTCGCGCGTTCTCGGCCTCACGCCGGTCACGCAATGCCGCATCGGCATCCGCCTGCGCCTTCTCCAGTTCGCGGCTCAGGTCGTCAAACTTCTGGTTCACGTCTTCCACAGCGTCCTCGAGCATGTGCCGAGATTCGTCGGCATCAGCCAGCAGGCGTTGTCGCTCAGCGAGTGAGGACTCGAGTTCCTCTATACGCTGACGCATCGCCTCGTGAGAAATCGCCTCACGCCCATCAGCCTGTTGCAGGCGGCGTTTCTGGGTCTCGGCCGCAGCCAGTTGTTCACGCATCTGCGCGACATCCCTTATCGCCTGCTCTCGCACCATCTCCAGCTCGGCGCGCAAGGCGCTGAGCTCCGAGACATCGCCATCTTCTGACTGGGCGGAGCGGATCTGATCGACATACTCCTCAAGTACGCCGCGCAGCTGCTCAACCTCTCCCTCGCGCTGCGCCAACTCCTGCCGCAATGCCTCATGCTCGGTCTGCAGCCGGCTATCGTCGGCAGACCGGCCACTATTCGTCGGGCCGAGCAGCGCGTTCAACCGTTCCACTTCCTCTTGCAGCGTAGCACGTCGTTCGGCCTCGGCATCGAATTGCTCACGCAGACGCTGCTGCTCCTGCTCTTTTTCAAGGAGATCGCTTTGATGGCTGCGCAGGGCCTCAGCCACCTGGTTCTCGAGATCGACCAGACGTGCCTGTTCATGTTCCCTGTCGTTCATCGCCAGCAACAGCGACTCACGCTCGGCACTCGCGGCATTCAATGCCTCGATCAACTCGCGCTGCTCCTCGCGCGCAGTGGCCAGCGCCAATTCGCGCTGCTCCAAGCGTTGGCCCAGCTCTCCGATCTCAGCTCGCAGCTGGGC
>CBDTXT010000210.1:0-5886 GCA_965364465.1 uncultured Chromatiaceae bacterium | reverse complement strand
TCGCGTTCTCTCAGCTGCTTTTGTCCGCCGGACAAACGGTCTTCGTTCACCCCAGCTGAGCTATGGCCCCAAAACAACATTATGGACCGGTGTTGCCACCCGTCC
Source organism: uncultured Chromatiaceae bacterium (assembly GCA_965364465.1). Classification (GTDB taxonomy): domain Bacteria; phylum Pseudomonadota; class Gammaproteobacteria; order Chromatiales; family Chromatiaceae; genus Thiosocius. The sequence continues at coordinate 5,781 of CBDTXT010000210.1, read as the reverse complement.
CTGGGGCCACGTCCAGCTCGGCTCCCTGCCTCGCGTTCTCTCAGCTGCGTTTGTCCACCGGACAAACGGTCTTCGTTCACCCCAGCTGATCGATGGCCCCGCAAACGAGGCGCGTATGGTATTCGAGCCCTCGCCGTTTGTCCAGCCCTTTGGGTCTTTTCGCCGATGCCCGGGAGACCTCATCCCGTGTCCAGCTTGGACCAGGAGTCGCGCAGCGACACGATGCGGTTGAAGACCAGACTGTCCGGTCGGCTGTCTACGCTGTCAACGCAGAAATAGCCCTCGCGTTCGAACTGAAACCGCTGCTCCGTACTCGCCTCGGCCAGTGCCGGTTCGACCACACAGCCGTGCACGACCCTTAGCGAATCGGGGTTGAGGTCGCTGTGAAAGTCCCCCGCCCTACCCGGCTCCGCGGACTTGAAAAGCCGGTCATACAGGCGCACCTCGGCCGGCTGCCCGAGGCTTGCCGATACCCAGTGAATCACGCCACGCACTTTGCGCCCCTCGGGGTTTTGACCCAGCGTCTGCGGGTCATAGCTGCAGCGCAGTTCGACGATCTCGCCGTCCGGGCCCTTGATCGCCTCGTCGCAGCGGATCACATAGGCATTGCGCAGGCGCACCTCGCCGCCCAGCACCAGGCGCTTGTACTTCTTGTTCGCCTGCTCGCGGAAGTCCGCGCGGTCGATGTACACCTCGCGGGTCAGCTGCAGTTCGCGGGTACCCAGGGACTCGTCCTTCGGGTGGTTGCTCGCCCGCAGTACCTCGGCGCCGTCTTCGGGGAAGTTCGTGATGATCACCCGTAGCGGGTCGAGGACTGCCATGCGGCGCGGTGCCGCCGCGTCGAGATCGCCCCGGATACTGTTTTCCAGCACGCCCATCTCTACCGTGCCCTCGGACTTCGTGACGCCGATCGCCTCGCAGAAACGACGGATCGACTGGGGTGTATAGCCCCGTCGGCGCAGCCCGGCGATGGTCGGCATCCGCGGGTCGTCCCACCCGGAGACACAGCCCTCCTGCACCAGCTGGGTGAGCTTGCGCTTGCTCATCACCGTGTACTCGAGATTGAGGCGCGAGAACTCGATCTGCCTTGGGTGGCAGCCGATGCTGATATTGTCGAGCACCCAGTCGTACAGCGGTCGATGATCTTCGAACTCCAGCGTGCACAGCGAGTGGGTTATGCCCTCGATCGCATCCGATATCGGGTGCGTGTAATCGTACATCGGATAGATGCACCACTCGGCGCCGGTCTGGTGATGGATCAGGCCGTGGCGGATCCGGTAGAGGGTCGGGTCGCGCATATTGATGTTCGGTGAGGCCATGTCGATGCGCGCACGCAATGTGCGGCTTCCGTCGGCGAACTCGCCGGCCCGCATGCGCTGAAACAGGTCGAGGTTCTCCTCGACCGGCCGGTTGCGGTAGGGACTTTCGCGGCCGGGCGTGGTCAGGGTGCCGCGATACTCGCGCACCTCCTCGGGGGTCTGATCGCAGACGAAGGCCTTGCCGGCCTGGATCAACTCGACCGCATAGCCGTAGAGCTGCTCGAAATAGTCCGAGGCAAACCGCAGCTCGGACCAGGCATAGCCGAGCCATTTCACATCGTCTTCGATCGCCGCGACGAACTCCTCCTCCTCCTTCGCCGGGTTGGTATCGTCGAAGCGCAGATTGCAGCTGCCGGGATATGCGTCGGCGATACCGAAGTTGAGCACGATCGATTTCGCATGGCCGATGTGAAGGTAACCGTTGGGCTCGGGCGGGAAGCGCGTATGGATGCTCTGATGCTTCCCACTCGCCAGATCCTGCTCGATGATCTGGCGGATGAAATTCGAGCCTGAAGGCTTGGTTTCGTCGCTCATGGCGTGCTTGCAACCTCTCGATGTGATTCAGCGGCCGGCGTGGATGCGTTCGATAGCCTGGTCGATGCGACGGATGGTCGCGTCTCGTCCCACCAGGTGAAGCGTCAGGTCGAGGTCGGGCGACGGCGCCCCGCCAGTGACCGCCGTACGCAGCGGCATCGCGACCTTGCCGAAACCGACTTCCAGTTCCTTGACGGTCGCCTCGATCGCCGCGTGGATCGCCGGGCGTTCCCAGGCGGGCAACGCGGCGAGCTTGACCCGTACCGTATCGAGCGCCTTGTCGGCCCCGGCCTTGAATGCCTTCTTCGCGACCTTGTCGTCCACGCGGTCGAACTCCCGATAGTAGAAGGTCGAGATCTCGGCCAGTTCGACCAGTGTGCTGGCGCGTTCGCGCTGCGCCTCGATCACTGCCAGCAGATCCGGGCCCTGTGTGGGATCGATGCCCAGATCACCGAGGTGCGAGGACAGCAGGTGGGCGATGCGGGACGGGTCCGATGCCTTGAGATACTGCTGGTTGAGCCAGCGCAGCTTTTCCGTATTGAACGTCGAGGGCGAGCGATTGACCGCGTCCAGGTCGAACAGCTGGATCAGCTCGTCGACCGAGAATATCTCCTGATCGCCGTGCGACCAGCCGAGACGCGCGAGATAGTTGAGCACGGCCTCCGGCAAAAAGCCGTCCTGAAGATATTGCATCACACTGACCGCGCCGTGACGCTTCGACAGCCGCGCCCCGTCGTCGCCGAGGATCATCGGCAGGTGCGCATAGCGCGGCACGTCCCAACCGAGCGCACGCAGCATGTTGATCTGCCGCGGGGTGTTGTTGATGTGGTCGTCGCCGCGAATCACATGCGTGATGCCCATGTCGTGGTCGTCAACCACAACGGTAAGATTGTAAGTCGGTGAACCATCGGTCCGCCGGATCACCAGGTCGTCCAGTTCGTCATTGGCGACCACGATGCGGCCCCGGATCAGGTCATCGATCACCACATCACCGTCGGCCGGGTTGCGGAATCGCACGACATGCGGCCCGTCCGCGCTGACGTCGCGGTCGCGGCAGTGGCCGTCATAGCGCGGCTTTGCCTTGCGCGCCATCTGCCGTTCGCGGACCTGTTCCAGGCGCTCCTTGCTGCAGTCGCAGCGATAGGCCCGGCCCTTGTCCAGCAGTTGGCCGACCACCTCGTTGTAACGTTCGAAGCGGTGGGTCTGGTAGAACGGGCCCTCGTCGTATTCGAGGCCCAGCCAGGTCATGCCTTCCAGGATCGCGTTCACCGATGCCTGGGTGGATCGCTCCAGATCGGTGTCTTCGATGCGCAACACGAACCTACCGCCGTGCTTGCGTGCGTATAGCCAGGAAAAAAGTGCGGTGCGTACACCGCCGACATGCAGATACCCGGTCGGGCTGGGGGCAAATCGCGTCTTGATGGTCATGCAGGAACCGCCGCTTTGGGAAAGCGCCCAATCTTAGCAGCCCGGCCCGGATTGAACAGATCAAAGCCGATACCGACCGGCGGCCCGGGCTGTCAGAAATCGTGCCGGTAGCCTGCGCTGAGGTAGAAGAAGCGGTCGTCCTGGTCCTCGCCCTCGGCCCGGTCGAAGTGACTGAACTCGGCCCCGATGTCGAGTTCCAGCGAGGTCCGCTTGCCCAGTCGATAGGTCGTGAACAGGCTTGGCAGCACCCGGCGCTGAGAGTCGCCGTCGTCGCGGTCGCGGAAATCCAGGCGCAGCCGGGGGGTCAGCCGCAGCCGTTCGTTCACCGGTACCCGTCCCCGCAGCAGCAGGGAGGTGATGTCCATGCGCTCGGCATCCGTGTAGCGCAGTCCGGCGGACAACAGGTCACCGGGCTTGAACAGGTCGTTGCCGACGAACTGGCCATAGACATACCAGTCGTCACTTTCCAGGTCGTCGTTGTCCGGGTTCCCGCTGTCGTCTCGCAGGCTGTAGAGGCCACCGTCGAGCAACAACTGCCAGCGCGCGTCGAGCTGCTGGGTCAACGACGCGTAGGCGGAACGGTAGATCAGGCTGCGGTCCTCGGCCAGACGCTGCAGATCCTCGCGATCAAACTCCGGGGCCAGATCGTCGAAGTCGTCCCCACCAAGCCCATAGACCGCGTTGCTGACCGCCAGGCTCGGGCTGCGCCGCTGATCCAGCGTCAGGCTCGCCACGGTCCCTTCACGCACGCGCCAGTTGCCGAACAGGCAGAACAGATTGCGTTCGTCGAAATAGGTGTCGTAATCGACCAGCGAATAGGCCGTCACCCGCTCGCCGAGATAGCGCCCTTCCAGGCCGAAGGCCCGGCGATCGATCGCGCCGTCGAAACTCTGGTACAGACCGTACAGGCTGAGCAGCCAGCGGTCGTCGGCACCACTGAAATCCACCGCGAGGCCATTGAAGAGGCGATCCGTGTCGACGCCATCGCGGGTCGAGCGCATCGGCGAGCCGACCACATAGCGTATCGCCCGGCGATCATCGACACGGTACTGATAGTGCAGGCCGTCGAAGTAACCGAGCACGCCGGACGAAGGCAATCGCTGACGCCCGAGCCGTGCCTGGTGGGGGCCTTCGACACCGGCCAGGTCGAGGTACATGTAGCTGACCCGCGACTGGCTGTCGCGGTCGGAAAGGAAACTGTAGTCGTAGCTTCCCGAGAAGCGTCCGCTGACGTCGACGTCGCCACTGCGGCCCTGCCAATTGACGTTCGCGGTATTCAACAGGCTGGAGCGAAACGTCTCGCTGTCGCGGCCATCGAGCTTGCCGTGGTTGAGCAGATAGAACTGGTCGAAACCGCCGAACACCTGCCAGGGCTGTTCGCGCTCCGCGACCGGAGCCCCGTCGGCATCGCGCTTGTCGGCGCGCGCCAGCAGGTCGTCCAGCAGTCGTTCCACCCGCCGGGCCTCGGGGCCTTCCGGATAATCCTCGAGATAGCGCTCAAACTGGGCGCGGGCCTGCGCATCCTGGCCACGCGCTGCGCGGGCGACGCCTAGCGCGACCCGCGCCTCGCGGACATAGGGCTCGATGCCCGAGGCGATGATCTTGTCGTAGATCGCATTCGTACGCTGATACTGCTCGGCACCGTAGGCCAGGCGGGCCTGACGGAAGAGTTCGGCGAGTTCCTTTTCCTCCGGGGTGTCGCCGGCCGGCACCGCCGGCGGATCGCCCGGCGCCAACGCGGCGGCCTCAGGGTCGGCCTGCGCCGGCTCCGGATCGGGCGCCAGTACGATGTCGATCGTGCGGTCGTTGAGGCCGCCCCTTACGTCGAAGCCGCGCGCCCGGTCGAACCGGATGCTGACCCCAGGGTCGCTGTCGAGATTGCCGCTGGCCGTGACGCTGCGTATCTGAGGCAGTTGCGCGGGCTCGATTGCGCGCAAACCCTCGCCGACGGACTCGGCGACCAGCTGCGGCGCGGCGGCAACGCTGCGCAGCCGAATCTCCAGGCGGTCGCCATAATCCGACGGCGTATGCGAGAGATACTGGACCCGTCGGATGAAATGCAGGCTGACGACCAGCCGGCCGTCACGCGTCTCGCTCGACAGGCGTTCCAGGAAGCGCTCGGTGCCGATCGCGCCGGCCGCCTGGGCAAGGCCGTACAGCAGCAGGCCCAGCAGCCAGCCGGTCAGACGGCGGTATCCGGGCAAAGCACCGTTCATTCGCATAGCCCCGGGCGATCCTGCACGGGCTGGCTGCACCAGTCACCTTCCGGAGGCGCGACATGGCACTGGATGCAATCCCGACCCTGTGGATGGTTGTTGCCCGGTGGCGGGCGGTCCGGCTCGTGGCAGCCAGAACACTGCGACTGGGCCAACGGGATCTGGGTGTGATCAACCTGCGACGGGCTGACCTGCCAGCTGAACGTGCTATGACAGGCAGCGCAATCGGTGGTCGTCGGAATGTGGCCCGGCGACTGCCCGTCGGCTATCTGGCCATTGTGGCA
>CBDTXT010000209.1:0-5912 GCA_965364465.1 uncultured Chromatiaceae bacterium | reverse complement strand
GGCGGAGGCGCTCACCGAGTGGCTGCACGAGCGTGTGCGCAGGGAGATCTGGGGCTATGCCCGGGACGAGTCGCTTGGCACGCAACAGCTGATCGACGAGGCCTATCAGGGTATCCGGCCCGCGATGGGCTATCCGGCATCGCCCGACCACACCGAGAAGGACTTGCTCTGGGAGTTGCTCGACGCCGAGTCGAACACCGGCATCTGGTTGACCGATTCGAAGGCCATGGTCCCGGCCGCCTCGGTCAGCGGGCTGTACTTCGCTCATCCACAGGCACGCTATTTCGCGATCGGCAAGATCAATCGGGATCAGGTCGAAGACTATGCGCGGCGCAAGGGGGTGGAGCCCGCGCTGATCGAACGCTGGCTGGCGCCCAATCTCGCCTACGAGCCGCGGGCATGAACACCGGCCGTCAGACCGCGGCCTCTGCAACGGCTCGTTCGGATAGCGCATGCCCGCCCCCCCGCCGCCCGATTCAGAAGGTCATGATGTCGCGTCTAATCACCCGGACGGGTTTGTAGCCGAACAGCGCGCTGAGGTGGTGGAAGAAGGCATGATTGGCCTGCTTGAACCATAGCCGGTCGAGCGCTGTTTCGACCGCCTGGTAGCGCGCATGCAACGCGAGCTCCGGGTGCTGTGAGGCCTCCGATTGGACCAGGCCGAGCCACATTCGGCTCGCCCCCATGATGAACTTCGGCCACTCGCGCTGTATCGCCGCCGGCCATGACGGGTCGCTGGTCGCGGCCATGTCGGCGCCCCTGCGCTGGTCCGGGTGATCCACGCGTATCTCCGTCAGATGACCGTCTTCCTGCAATTCGTCCAGCAATGGGTCTGCCAGCACCTGCTCGATCAGGCGCTGCGAGACCTCGCTCGGCGCGAACAATATGAGACTGAACTGGTGTCCGGTCGCGTCGTCTGGCCAGCGCCTGTGAAAGCGCCAAAGCGGGATCCGGTGGCCCTCGCGTGCGATGGGTCCTGCCAGGACCTGGTCTGCGATCATTGCGTCCAGATAGCTGTCGACCGCCCCGTCGTCGTTGCGGGCGAGCCGAAACCTCAGGTAGGTCCAGCGCGGAGGCTCCTGTGGCGCCGAGCCGGGTTGCGCGGGCGCCGCGGACGTCTGCGGGATCGGCCGCACCGACTGGCACGCATACAGGGAACCGATCAAGACCGCGGCCAGCAGCATGCTGCTGGATTGTCTGCATAGCGCGACGATGCGGGATTTGCGGTGGGTCACTGAGTACTCCGAAAGATGGTGCAGCGGACCGAGCGCTTGGGCCCGCCCCAACCTTAACCGAGTAGGCCGTCATCGATCGACTTCGATTCGGCCTGCGTGCCGGCACGGGTCGGGTAGGACGTGCGCGCGACTGCCCGCGGCCTGGCCGGTGTGGCGCTTGCAAGCCCTCGTCCCAGGAGAGATATTGCCCGGGGTGCTGGCGGGTCGAAAAGGGCGGCCTGTCGTCTGCACCAATAACGCAATCTGCCTAGCAGGGGGACGGAGCTGATGGTACCGATCGAATACCAGGTGGTTGGAGAGGAGGATTACGCGCTGCGGATCACGGTCGGGGATACCGGCGAGTACGTGGTCGAGAGTGGTACATACACCAGTGAGGAGCCGCGCAAGGGGCGGTTGAGCGATGAGCAGGAGCAGCAGCTGCTTGCAGCGATAAAGCAACTGGGCATACCACGCGAACATGCGCTCCCCGAGGGCGCGAATGCGTTCGAAGCGCAGTTGACCGTCGGCGAAGAGGGCGCCAAGGCAAACTACGTGTTCTGGGAGGGTGCGCTCGAGGAAGACCGCGAGCTGAATGAACTGATCCGCCTGCTCGAGCGACTCTAAACGCGACGGCCTGGCGCGACCCGCCGCCCGCTGCATTGCGCGCCGGCGGGCCTGCGCGTGGTCCCCGGCTTGTGTCGTCTGCTGCGCCGCATCGGCCAGCCGCGTAACCCGGCGAAGCGCCGGAGGGCCCGGGCACCTCGTCCGGCCCCAGAGCCGAACCTTGTACAGCCGCGATTAGCGATTTGTCCGGGGCCCCGGGTGGCTCGTGGACATCATCCCGCGGGCGGTCCGCTGTCGAGAAACGCCGGGTCTTCGAGGTCTCCGCCTCGTCGGCCCGGCGCGCAATCGCGCAGCGCGGCCAGCTGCATCGCGCTCTTCGACGTGTTTCGGGTGCCCGCGCCGAATCGGCCGCCAGCGGTCGTGCCTCCGTCGATATCGATAAAGAATCGGATTCCCGCCGCGGTCTCAACTTTCGGAGTGCGCAAGCGATAAGACCCTCAGAGCAGGAGAGAAATACCGACGACAGGACGATGACGGGCAGCGCGGCAAGGAAAACGGGGACAACGGGTGGCGAACGTGCCTGGGCCGGCTGAACGCCGCCGCCACGAGCGTTTCAAAATCGAACTGGCCGGACGCATCGAGCCCCCGGACGGGCGCCAGCGCGGCTGTCTTGTGCTCGATTATTGCAGCGGCGGCATGCTGCTGCGTCTGCCATCGCCCGCGACCGATTACTTCGCGCTGGGTCAGGCGGTTAAACTCCATACGGAAGTCCTGAACAGCAACGGGTCCCAGACGATCGCGATCCCCGCCAGGGTCGCCTGGGTGCGCGACGACCACCTCGGGATCTCGTTCATCACCGCCTCGGCCGGACTGGTCAAGGCGCTGCGACTTCACGATCGGCTGGCCCGCGGTGCGAGCGCTGCCCCCGGCGTACCAGCAGCGGGTGGCGAAGCCCGTTGCCTCGCCCGGCTGCGCCACGTTGCGCAGGGTGTACTGCCGCGGCTCCTGCGCGAATTGCTGCGCAAGACCGGGGACGATCTGCTCGAGGCCGCCGACAAGGCCGCATCGAACAGCGAGCAGCAACAGCTGTTCGGTGACATGGGCGCGCTGGATGGCCTGCATGACGGCGACCTGCTGGTCGCGGCGGTCCTCGAAAGGGCCTTCGACAGACCGACTGGCGCGGCCGCGCCGGCGATTGCCCCAGCTGGGGAGTTGACGCTGATCGACCCCGACGAGTTCGAACGCTGGCTCGAGGCCTCGCGTGTTGCCACCTGGCTGCAGCGAGAGCTCGACGAACAACTCGCGGCGATAGGTTCGCGCCTGGCGATGGTGCGGGCCGAGGCGACCGCCGGCACCTTCGGCGTGCCGCTCGAGCCGCAGCATTTCACCGTCGCGCTGAAAGACGTGGCCAAACGGCTGGAACTGGGCGCCGTCTCGCGCCAAGTGCTGTTCGACCGCGCGGCCAGGGTGCTGCACGAGGGACTGCCCGGGCTCTACGACGCCCTGGATTCAGCGTTAGACAATCTCGGTGTGCCCGCCGCCCGACCGCGCCGGCACCCGTCGCACGACGATGTCACCTCGACGGAAGCAGCGGCATCGCGCCTCGCGGCCGACACCCCGGTGCCGGCCGACCCGGTATCGACGCCGGCGGTCGGGGCCGCGCATGCCGACCTCGATCCGGCGGCCATCGACACGCTGCTCGCGCGCGAGGCGGAACAGCGCGAAACGCTCGCCCGCGAGATGCTGGACCGGGTTTCCGCGCTGCCCAATATGACAGTGAGCCTCGGCGAATGGCTGGGGCAGCTTGGCGCCGTGCTGCAGCATGAGGCCGCCGCCGATCAGGGATTCTTCAACGATCGCAGCCACCCGTTGCGCAGGATCGTCGACGATCTCTCCCATCTGCAGATGTTTCGTGCGAGCCCCGACCTCGATCCGGCCGAGGACCCGCTGCGCGAGCAGGTCTCGGGACTGCTTGCACCGGTCGTGCGCGGCGCAAGCGACCGATCCATGCTCAGCGCGGTCGCCGAGTCGCTTGGGCGCCTCACCGAGGAACAGAGCCAGCGCTACCAGCGGCGCGTCGAGCGTGTCGTCGAGGCCTGCCGGGGACGCGACCGGGTGCGGCGGGCTCGCCTCGCGGTCGCCACCGAACTCAACCGCCGCTACATGGGAAAGCGGGTGCCAGCGGTCGTGCCGCCGTTGCTCCGCGTCGGCTGGCGGGCGGTGATGGAGCTGGCGTGGCTCGATCCCGCGCGGGGCACGGAACGCTACGCTGCACAGCTTGCGCTGCTCGACGGGCTGGTCGCCAGTCTCGGTGGGGGCGCGTTCGATCGCGACATCGTGCCGCCGGCGCCAGAGGCGCTGTTCGACCGGGTCGTGCAGGAACTCGGGCCCGCGGCCTTCGATCCCTTCCGGCGAGCCATGGTTGAAGACGAACTGCGCCGCGCGCTGCTGGATCCGCTCGCTCCGCGCCCGGCACTCGTGCCGATGCCGGCGCTCGAGGGCGTCGACGAACAGCCCGCACCAGGCGCGGCCCCGGAAGGCGTCAGCCCCGAGGGCTGGGAACGCTGCCTGGCGCGTTGTGCATCGATTGCGGTCGGCGACCGCCTGAAACTGCTGGATGAGCCGATGGGTCGCCAGGACCTCAGGGTTGCCTGGATTCGTGACGACCGCGCAGATTTCGCGCTGGTGGACCATCGCGGCCTCAGGGCGCGCGACATCTGTCTCGGGGACCTCGCGCTGGGTCTTTACCGCCGGCGCATACAGCTGCGCCCGATGGACGGGCGCCCGATCAGTGACCTGGCGGTGGACGCGATGCTCGGGCGTATGGAGCAACGGTTGGCCTATCAGGCCGCGCACGACTCGCTGACCGGGCTGATCAACCGACGACAGTTCCGCAGCGCACTGGAGGCCGCCCTCGCGGTCCCCGATCGAGCCGACGGTTCGGGCGTGCTGCTGCTGATGGACCTGGACCAGTTCCGCCTGGTCAACGACATCCACGGCTACGATACCGGTGACCGCTTGCTGGTCGCGGTGGCACGTCTGCTCGAAGGCACCCCTGGCGCCAAGGTGATCGCACATATGGGCGCCGACCGTTTCGCGGTCCTGTTGCCAGACGTCGGCCTCGCAGACGGCGAAAAGTGGGCGCACAGCCTGTGCGGGTCGGTAGTCCGCATGCCCTTCGACTGGCAGGGGCAGGCCCTGGCCCTGAGCGTTTCCATCGGTGTGGTCAGTTTCGCAGCACAAGGGGACGGGCTGACCAATCTGCTGCAGGCTGGTGAGAAGGCGATCTCCGCGGCCAAGGGCCAGGGGGGCGACCGGGTCTATCTCTATTGCGCCGACGACCCGGACATCGCGCGCCAGAAGGAGTCGGTGCAGTGGGTGGTGCAGGTCGACGATGCGCTCGACCGCGGTCGCCTGCATCTGCGCTGCCAGCCGATCGTGCCGTTACGCCCCGGGTCTGCACAGGCGGCGCATTACGAGGTGCTGCTGGGCGTCAGCAGCGGATCATCAGAACTGCTGCCGGTGGCCGAATTCATCGAGGCAGCCGAACGCTATCATCGCATGCGTGCGGTCGATCGCTGGGTGGCCAGGGCGGTGATGCAGTGGATCGCCGCACACCGTGACCACATGCCTGGGCTGCACGGTTTTGCGATCAACCTGTCCGGCCAGACCGCGAGCGATCCGGGCTTCGTGGAATTCGTGCGTCAGCAGTTCGATCGCACGGGCATCGACCCCGCGTGGGTCAGCTTCGAGGTCACGGAGACGGCCGCCGTCGCCGACCTGACACGCAGCGCCGGGATCATACGCGCGCTCAAGGCGATGGGTTGCAAGGTAGCCCTCGACGACTTCGGCAGCGGCCTGGCGTCTTACGCCTACCTCAAGGAATTGCCGGTGGACTGGCTCAAGATCGACGGTGTCTTCGTACGCAAGGTGGTTGCGGATCAGCAGGACTATGCCGTGGTCAAGTCGATCAACGACATCGGGCATTTCCTGGGCAAGAAGACCATCGCGGAGTATGTTGCGGATAACGATATCTTGCGCAGGGTGCGCGAGATCGGGGTCGATTTCGCGCAGGGCTATGCGATCTCCCCCCCTCTGCTGCTCGACGAACTGCTCGACAGACAGTCCTCTAGC
>CBDTXT010000208.1:0-5913 GCA_965364465.1 uncultured Chromatiaceae bacterium | reverse complement strand
CTGAGGAGGAACCCATGCAACTGCTACAGAAATTACCGGGGTCCGTTCGCGAGCCGCCGGGACTGGAATGGCAGATCCTCAGGCGCCTGCCACTCGTGACGATTGCCGGTACCGCGATCGCCTGCCTGTGCCTTGCCTACGCCTATCTATTCCCTGCACCCGCCGCCGGCGACAGCGTCGACAAATACCTGACCGGCGTCGGAATCGCGACAGTCGCGACCGTCCTTACGCTCTGGACCGCGGTGTTCACCGTGGCGATCGGCTGCGCGGTCGTCTGGATCATGAAAGGGCCGGCCTATGTCGCCGACCGCTACCCGCTCAGCGATTCCGAACGGCCACCACCGGCCACGGGCCCACGATCGGACCCCGACTGACCGGCTCTTGCGCCACTCCCCTGCGTTGTTCCATGATGCCGCGTCGACGCGCGGAGGCTGACCGGCCGCGGCCGGATTCCACCCCGGCGCCCGTTCAGCCGGGGTTCATATTGCCGGGCGTCCAATAGAGTGCGTCGGCCAGCCCCCGGAACCGGCGGCACCGGCCGCATGTTGCGGTACACGATGAGGATGCCCAGATGAAAAAGTCCCTTGTCCGCGCCTTGTGCGCGTGCACCCTGGCCACCGTGGTCACCGGGTGCGCCACCCAGGATGACCCGAATCAAAGGGCCAAGGTGGGCGCCGCGGTCGGCGCCGTCGCGGGCGCCGTCATCGGCCATCAGATAGACCATAGCTCCGGGCGCTATGTCGGGGCTGCGCTCGGCGCGCTGGCCGGCGGCGGGGTCGGTCACTACATGGATAGACAGCAGCAGGAATTCGAGGCGGCGCTGCAGCAGGAACGCGACGCCAACCAGCTCGAGATCGAGCGGCTGCGAGATGACACCCTCAAGCTCACGGTCGACTCCGAGGTCTCGTTCGACTTCGGCAAGGCGGAGATCCAGCCCGCGTTTCGCCCATCGCTGGACAAGCTCGCAGCACTGATCGTCAAGTACGACCGGACCGTGGTGCATGTGGTCGGGCATACCGACAGCGTTGGCTCTGATGCCTTCAATCAGGACCTGTCACTGCGTCGGGCAGACAGCGTCGCCGATTACCTGGCCAGCTATGGGGTACCGCGTGACCGCTTGCGGACCGAGGGACGCGGCGAGCGCGAGCCGCGCGCGACCAACGACACCGAGGCCGGCCGCCAGCTCAATCGACGGGTCGAACTGTTCGTGAAGCCGATCGTCGAGGGCCAGGAGCAGCGCGCGTACGAATCCCCGCAGTATTACTGATCGACGGGTGTCATGCGGCCTGGACGAGGCCGCAGCGCAGGTGACAGGGACCGTCCTCCGATGCCATGCAGGGACCTTGCGGCGCGGCGCGGCGGCAGTCGCGTTCGAACCGCAGGCAATCGGCAGGCGATTTGCGACCGATTACCACGGCCGCACATTCGCAGCCGGCCGGCAGGTCGCGAGGCGGCGCTGAGCGTTCCACGCGGTAGTCGGGAAACCGCTGATCGGCGTCGAACGTCCGGTAGCTGTCGCGCAGGCGGAACGCGCTCGAGCGGATGCTGCCCAGGCCCCGCCAGCCACCGTCGATCACCTCGAACACCCTCTCGAGCTGATCACGCGCCACTGGATTGCCGTCGGGCCGGACCCACGCACGATAGCAGTTGTCCACCCGTGCCTCACCGCGACAATGCTGCTGCAGCAACGCATGTATCGCGTCCAGGATACCCCAAGCCGTGTATCCGGCGACCGCCGCAGGCAGCTGGTGTTCGCCACTGAGCCGCTCCCAGGCGCGCGTGCCGGTGACCGCGCAACGGTTGCCGGGCAGCAACAGGGCATCCAGCCGAGGGGCTGACCCGCGCCGCAGCCGCTGTTCCAGCAACGGCTCCACCCGACGACCGCAGACCATCACCGACAGGTTGTCGGGCAGCCCCTCGACGATCATGCCGGCCAGCGGCGCCAGCAGGGTCTCGAAGCCGGCGACGAACAACACCATCTCGCGCGTAGGCTCTCCGCGTGCCCGGACCAGGGCCTCGACCGGCGCCGATATCGTGCGCACATCGGCACCCGCGCGGCGCGCCGCGGCCAACGTCGTCGGGCCGCCGAGGCGCCGGTCTACAGGGAGATGCAACATGTTGTCGGCGACCAGCAGGGTTACCGGGTGCCGTACCGCCAACTGGATTGCCTGGAAGACGTCGGCCTGCGGACAAATACTGGCCACGCAGCCCGGCCCGGCGACGAGGTTCACACGATCGGGGAGCGCCTGACGCAGGCGTGACACGCCGATCGCACGCTCCTGGTCGCTGCACAGATTCATGATGCTGACCGGACCGGGCAGCGGCAGTTCGGCAATCTCCTTCAGCAACAGCCGCGGGTGATTCATCGCGCTATCGACATACTCGTGGAGGGGCCGCATCGGGTCGCGACACGACGGGCTCGGCCCTCCCGGCCCGCCATCTCGAAAGAAACTTCCTGGCATGCTGGCCCACCGGGACACCGGGCCACAATCGAAATCGGCCCGCCGGGCGCCGGAATCGACCCAGAGACTGATTCAGATCAAGTTCCGGGACGCCGCGTGCTGGGTGATGCCACCGGTTCGCCGACCACCGACTGCAGCGCGAGCGATAGGCGCCCCCGCGACGCGGCACTCGATCTCCGGTAGCGCCCTTATCGGCACGGGCAACCTCGTGCGATGCCGTGAGTCCCGTATGAGTGCAACTCGCTGGCGCATGCCCACCCCGGCACGGATCGGCTGGCCCATTCTGTGACGCCAGCATGGACGCCGATGCCCGCAGGCGGCAGCAAGCCACGCTTTAGATCAGATTTCTCGTTCGCCGATCACTCTCACCTCCGCCGTTCGAGATAAAGGAGTCATCAGCGGGAACTGACCCGGGCCTTGGCGTTGGTCGGCGCTTCTCGGCCTTCACGGTCTCCTTGATCGCGGCGGCGCAATCGTCGCTTTGCGCGTCACTCTAAACTGGTTATCGTCACTGATGACACGTTCCATCGCCACACTGAGCGAACGATATTGGGGACGTCCGGAAGAGACAGCTGCAATGAAACTCCGCCTGAGACCTTTGTACGGCTGCGCCCTCGCCACAGCGGTGCTTTCTGGCTCGGGGACGAGTCTGGCAGCCTCCTTTTTCGACCAGTTCATCGACCCTAACGACGGCAAACTGGATGCCAGCCAGTGGCTGGCGGGCCGCACCGGGTTTCTGCCCGTGCCCATTGTGATCTCGGACCCCGCGGTCGGCTATGGTGGCGGCTTGGCGCTGGCCTTTTTTCACGATGCAGGCGACGAGCCTTCCTCCGGTGACGATCCCAATGCGCGGATCTCACTGCCCCCCAGTGTCTCCGTTGCAGTCGCAGCCTATACCGAGAACGACAGCTGGATCGTCGGTGGCGGACACATCGCCAGCTGGAAGCACGATTCAATCCGCTATACAGGCCTTCTTGGGTATGCGGACATGAACCTGAAGTTCTACGGTGTCGAGTCCGGTAGCAATCCCGAAGACCGGGGTTTCGGATTCAATGTTCAAGGTGCATTCCTGCTCCAGGAGCTGCTGTTCCGCGTCAAGGAAAGCGATGTATTCCTCGGCGGCCGCTACTCGTATCTCGGCACCGAAATTGAGTTCAATTCCGTCGTTTCGATCCCTGGCGTACCACGCCTTGCGTTGGATTCGAGCACCGGGGGATTGGGCCTGCTGCTCAGGTACGACACCCGCGACAGCATCATCTCACCCGATCAGGGCGTCTACGCGAAGTTCGAGCCGATGTTCTACAACGAGGCCTTCGGCGGCGACTTCAACTACACCAAGACCAAGCTTTCCGCTGTCTCTTATTGGCCGGTTTCAAACCTGGTACTCGGGCTGCGTCTGGAGGGCGACTTCACCAGTGGCGATGTGCCCTTCTACGACGCCCCGTTCATCGATATGCGCGGGATACCCGCGTTGCGTTACCAGGGTGAAGATGTCGTGGTCGCTGAACTGGAGGCGCGCTGGGACGTCACCCCGCGCTGGAGCCTGATCGGATTCGTGGGCAACGGTTGGACAGGAGACAGTCTCGGCGACCTTGGCAACAGCGCCAACGTCTCCGCCGGCGGCGCCGGTTTCCGCTATTTGATCGCCCGCCGCCTGGGCATGCGGGTTGGCCTGGACGTCGCCCGCGGGCCGGAGGACACCGTGGTCTATATGGGGGTTGGCAGCAGCTGGAACTGACCGAGCTGGCCTCCGGACCGGGATAGCTGGACGCCAGGATTTTCCGCCTTCTGAATCACGCGCGTGGCGTGACGATACAGGGGGACTCGAGTCAGGGCACTCGACCGATGGGCATGCAGGAGTGCGAGGACACCGGACCGCTGACGAAAAAGCGCATGGAGACCGTGGACCAGGCGTTCGTCATGTGCGCCATGGACTTCATCAAGCGCAATACGAACGCAGACGCACCCCGGTGCACCTGGCCGTTCTTGTTTCCGAGGTAACTCATCGTCCGCAGCGGGCCGAGGCGTGATCATCCGGCAGGGAGCAGATGTCCGTTCGATGGTCGCCGCCGGCCCAGGCGCTGCCACAGGCGCTCGTGGAAATAGTAGCCGACCGTGTTGACGGCCGGCTCCACCAGCGCGATCACGCCGCCGACAATGATATCGCCGGTCAACAGGTAGGCCACGCTGAACGCGATAATGAAGTGCATCACTGCAAATGTCGTCGTCTTCGCCATGGTCAAGCCCCCGGCTTCAGTTCATCTTTTGCAAATGATAACCATTCTCTTTATTGTCACCAATTGATTTTCCCTAGGGTACGCATCGTTCAAGGCTATCCGGCAGCGCCCGGCAGCGCAGAACCCCCGGCGATGTGCGGCAGCTCCACGCGTCGTTACGCAGCACCTTCTCGCGTTCCCGCCGACCGGCGGTTCGCGAGCGCAACGCCGAGCAACACCAGCACGCCGCCGAGCAGCATGTGCAGCATCAGAGAATCCACGCGCAGCAGCGCGCCCCAAGCGATCGCGAACACCGGGATCAGGTAGGTCACCGTCAGCGTGCGTACCGGGCCAACCTCGCGCAGCAAGCGAAAATAGATCAGAAAGGCCAGCGCAGTGCACAGCACGGCCAGTGCCAGCACGGAGGCAAGCACACCGACGCCCGGCACCGAATCGGGCACGGACCAGGGCAGCAGTGGCAGCAGCAGCGCGGCGGCCCCGAGCTGGCTGCCGGTCACGAAGACCAGGCCCGGGATCTGCGCGAGCCGGCGTTTGGCGAGGTGTGCAGCGAACACATAGGACAGTGCCGCGGCGAGCCCGGCGGTCACTGCGAGCGGCGCCAAGGGCGCACCCGGCTGCGGCATCCCGACCAGCACCAACACGCCGAGGAAACCGAGCAGGATACCGAGGCCACGCCGGGCATCGAGCGGTTCTGCGTACCATAGGTAACCGACCAGCGCGGCGAAGATCGGCACCATCGCGTTGAGGATCGAGGTCATCCCGGCGGTCAATTCGAGTGAGGCATAGGCCAGCAGCGTGAACGGGGCGGCCGCGTTCAGGCAGCCGACCAGCAACAGCAGTCGCCAATTGCGGCGCAGCACCGCCAGCTGCCCGCGCTGCGCGACCAACGGCAACAATACGAGGCCGGCGATCAGCACCCGCAGCATGATCAGCCAGACCGGCCCTAGGACCGGCGCGGCGACCCGCAGGAACAGGAAGGATCCGCCCCACAGCGCAGCCAACAGGACCAGCGCGGGGTAAAAGGGTATGTTCACACAAGACCCTGGGTCGGGGTGACGGACCCGCAGTCTCGCAGCAGACTCAGCGCCCCGGCAATCACCTGGCGTGCGATGCCCGCGTCCGCCCCGGTCGCGCCGAGCACCCGCAGCCCCCAGATCCTAGCCCGAAAATCTCACCAGGCGAACGGCCGTGATTGGAAAACAGGCTTTGAAGCA
>CBDTXT010000207.1:0-5957 GCA_965364465.1 uncultured Chromatiaceae bacterium | reverse complement strand
CCGCGGCGCCGTGTGCTTGCGGCGCTCGACCAGCTCTGCGGGGCTCGGCCCGGCGCGGCGGTACGCCTCGCCTGGAGCGGTCATGAGCTGCGGCGCTACCGGGATCAGGCCTGGCTGGTTCGGCAGGCCTCGGCGTCCCTGGTCCCGGCACCGCTGGACTGGTCGGGCGACGCGGTCGACCTCGGCCCCGGTCTGGGCCGGCTGCGCCGCCGACTCGGGCCCGGCGGCATCGACCGCGACCGTTGGTCGCGCGGCCGGGTCCAGATCCGCTATCGCGCTGCCGGACTGCGTTGCCGACCGGCCGGCCGGTCCGGCAGCCGTTCGTTCAAGAAGCTGGCGCAGGAGCGGCGTATACCACCCTGGCTGCGCGGCCGCACCCCGCTGATCTATATCGATGGCCAGGTCGCGGCGGTCGCGGGCGTCTGTGTCTGTGAGCCATTTGCAGCGCCCAACGACGAGGTCGGCTGGCTGGTCGACTGGGTGCATGACTGAACCTCGACCGGTAGGACAGGGCGCTGAAGTGATGGGTACCCACCGAGCGCTGCCTGGCCGCGGCCGCGCAGACTCGGTAAGCTGACGGCCGGCGAACCGGCATTCGAACGAGATGGCCTTCCTTAACAGTTATGCAGCCCGCCACCCCGGCCGCGGCGTCGTCGTCAACCTGCTGCTGCTGGTCGCGCTGGCGCTGTTACTCTATGGCCTGCAGGCGCCGATCCTGACGCTGGAGAAGTTCTATGTCTTCAACAATACGGTCAGCCTGCTGTCCGCGTTGCAGACGCTGGCGGTCCAGGCGGAATGGGGCCTGTTCGCCCTCGTCGGCGCATTCAGCGTGGTCTTTCCGGTGCTCAAGATTCTGCTGCTGGCGCTGATCTGGAATTTCGATTCGGCACAGGGCCGCACACATCACCGGCATCTCGAGTGGCTGGCGAGCTACGGCAAATGGTCGATGCTCGACGTCTTCGTGGTTGCGCTGCTGGTCGTTTCGGTCAAACTGGGCGCGCTGGTCGAGGCACGGGTCGAGATGGGCATCTATGCGTTCGCGGCCAGCGTGGTCCTGACCATGCTGTTGTCTGCCTGGATCGGCCGGTATGCGGTCGATCCACTGCCGCGGCCGGTCCGTCAATACTCCAACGGAGGCTGAATCCGATGCACGTGACCCTGGTCCATGTCCATGTGAAGCCCGGGCAACTCGACGGTTTCGTCGAGGCCTGTCGTCTGAACCACGAAAACTCGAGCAGGGAACCGGGCAACCGGCGCTTCGATATCCTGCAGGATGCGGGCGATCCGACGCACTTTGTGCTCTACGAGGCCTATGTCAGCGAGGCCGATGCAAGGGCGCACAAGGAAACCGCCCACTACCATGCCTGGCGTGAGACGGTGGCCGAGATGCTTGCCAGGCCACGCGAGGGCCAGCCTTTCGTCGGTCTGTTTCCGCCGGCCTGAGCCAGGCCGGCAGTTGGGCAGGTATTCGCCGTGCGTTACAATGGCGCGCTAAGTCTCGGGGGGCTGCATGCAGGACATCAATCCGATCACCAACAAAATCGCCGATCTGAGGGGACGCCTGGAGTCTCTCAGGGGGTATCTTTGACTACGAGGGCAAGAAGGAGCGTCTGACCGAGGTACAGCGCGAACTCGAGGATCCCGACGTCTGGAATGATCAGGAGCGGGCGCAGACCCTGGGCAAGGAGCGCTCCTTCCTCGAAGGCGTCGTGCTCAACATCGACGAACTGGGCGGCGGTCTCGACGACGGTGCCGATCTGTTGCAGATGGCGGTCGAAGAGGGCGACGCGGACACGGTGGATTCGATTGCCGAAGACGTCGACACTTACGAGCGGCGGGTCGCCGAACTCGAGTTTCGCCGCATGTTCTCGGGCGAACTCGACGCGAGCAATGCGTTTCTCGACATCCAGGCCGGCTCCGGCGGGACCGAGGCCCAGGACTGGGCCGAGATGCTGTTGCGCATGTATCTGCGCTGGGGTGAACAGCGCGGCTTCAAGACCGAATTGATGGAGGTCTCGCCTGGCGAGGTCGCAGGGATAAAGTCGGCGACCATCCGCTTCGAAGGCGAGTACGCGTTTGGATGGCTGCGCACCGAGACCGGCGTGCACCGGCTGGTCCGTAAATCGCCGTTCGACTCCGGCAACCGTCGTCACACCTCGTTCAGTTCGGTCTTCGTCTCACCGGAGATCGACGACTCGTTCGAAATCGAGATAAACCCGGCCGACCTGCGCATCGATGTCTACCGGGCCTCCGGCGCCGGTGGTCAGCACGTCAACCGGACCGAGTCCGCGGTGCGCATCACGCACCTGCCCACGAATACCGTCACGCAGTGCCAGAACGATCGCTCGCAGCACAAGAACAAGGATCAGGCGATGAAGCAACTCAAGGCCAAGCTGTACGAGCTGGAGATGCAGAAGCGCAGCGAGGACCAGCAGGCGTTGGAGGACAGCAAATCCGACATCGGCTGGGGCAGCCAGATCCGCTCCTACGTGCTGGACCAGTCACGCATCAAGGACCTGCGCACCGGCGTCGAGACCGGCAATACCCAGGCGGTGCTCGACGGCGGGCTCGACCCGTTTATCGAGGCCAGCCTCAAGAGCGGGCTCTGAGTGCGAGACGCGCGGTCGCCGCCTGTCCTTCCCGTCCATGTTGGCCGAGTAGTCAAATGAGTGAACAGCAGCAAGACCAGAACAGACTGATCGCGCAGCGTCGCGAGAAGCTCGCCGCGATCCGCGAAAACGGCATTGCGTTCCCGAATCATTTCCGGCGCGACGTGCTGGCGGCCGAGCTGCAGGACAGGCTCGGCGACAAGAGCAAGCAGGAACTCGAGCAGCTGTGCCAGCGTGCCAGCGTCGCGGGACGGATCATGGCGCGGCGCGGCCCGTTCATTGTGATACAGGACATGTCTGCGCGGATTCAGCTCTATGTCGACAAGAAGAATCTGCCCGAGGCACTGTCGGCACAGATCAAGTCCTGGGACATCGGCGACATCGTCGGCGGCGAAGGCCCGGTGCACAAGTCTGGCAAGGGCGACCTGTACGTCTATCTGGACGACGCGACGCTGCTGACCAAGGCCCTGCGCCCGCTGCCGGAAAAGTGGCACGGCCTCGCCGACCAGGAACAGCGTTACCGGCAGCGTTATGTCGACCTGATCGTCAATCAGCAGGCGCGCGACACCTTCGTGTTGCGCTCGCGCATCATCGACTACATCCGGCGCTATTTCGTCGATGCGGGGTTTCTCGAGGTCGAAACGCCGATGATGCAGGTGATCCCCGGTGGCGCGACCGCGCGTCCGTTCGTGACGCATCACAACGCGCTGGACATGGCCCTTTACCTGCGCATCGCACCCGAGCTGTACCTGAAGCGTCTGGTCGTCGGCGGTTTCGAGAAGGTCTTCGAGATCAACCGGAATTTTCGCAACGAGGGCCTGTCGACCCGGCACAACCCCGAGTTCACGATGATCGAGTTCTACGAGGCCTTCGTCGACTACCGGCACTGCATGGACCGCACCGAGGAACTGATGCGCGGTATTGCGCGTGACCTGCTCGGCACCACCGATGTCAGGTACCAGGGCGAATCCTTCGATTTCGGCAGGCCGTTCGCGCGCATGACGGTACGCGAGTCGATCCTGCACTTCAATCCGGACATCCCCGCAGCCGACCTCGACGACCTGTCGGCGGCGGCGGCCCACGCCCGGCGCCTCGGCATCGAGGTCAAACCGACCTACGGCCTCGGCAAGGTGCAGATCGAGATCTTCGAGCGCACCGTCGAGCAACGACTGCAGGACCCGACCTTCATCACCGCCTATCCCACCGAGGTCTCGCCGCTTGCGCGGCGCAACGACGAAGATCCGTTCGTCACCGATCGCTTCGAATTCTTCGTCGGCGGGCGTGAGTTGGCGAACGGCTTTTCCGAGCTCAACGACCCGGAGGACCAGGCCGAGCGCTTTCGTCGCCAGGTAGAGGAAAAAGATGCCGGCGACGAAGAGGCGATGCACTTCGACGCGGATTACATCCGCGCCCTCGAGCATGGCCTGCCGCCGACTGCGGGCGAGGGGGTAGGCATCGACCGCCTGGTGATGCTGTTCACCGACTCAGCGTCGATCCGCGACGTGCTGCTCTTCCCACACATGCGTGCCGAAGGCTAGTGGGCCTTGCTCCGGTGCCTCAGCGGCGCGACGCGCTCAGCGGGTCGAAACGGGACATTTCGGTTTTTGATTCAAGGAATTGACCTCGGTCAAGAAAACTCCTGCGTCAATCTCGCAGTATCGAACACGGCTCCGTCGTTCAGCAAAATAACAAACCGATTCACGCGGCGACGGCAGGCACCGGTGGCTGCGCCCGCCGCAGTATTCCCGGTGTCTCGAACATGGCCACTACGGAGACGAAGAGCTCCAAAGGAGGAAAACTATGTCGGACTCGGACCGAGGCCTGTTTGCGCGCATTGGCGCCTTTATTCGATGCTGTTCCCCGCTCGTGCTGCTCGTTGGTGGCGTCACCTTCGGCGTCCTCGCCTGGGGTGGCTTCAACACCGCGATGGAGGCATCGAACTCGACCACCTTCTGCATCGCCTGTCATGAAATGCGCGACACCGTCTACAAGGAATGGCAGGAGTCGGTGCATTTCAAGAATGCATCCGGCGTCCAGGCGACTTGTGCCGACTGCCATGTGCCGCGCTCCTGGGTGCATAAGGTCGTGCGCAAGGTCAAGGCGACCAACGAGCTCTACCACAAGGTCGCCGGCACCGTGAATACCCCGGAGAAGTTCGAGGCCAAACGCTGGGAGCTGGCCAACCGGGTCTGGGACCAGATGAAGGCCACGGATTCGCGCGAGTGCCGCAACTGTCATGACTACGCTTCGATGGACCGGAGCGAACAGGACCGCTCCGGTTGCAAGAAACACGGACGCGCGCCTGGGGCAGGCGAGACCTGCATCGATTGTCACAAGGGGCTCGCCCACGAGTACCCGAAGAAACCCAAGTCGGCCACCGTGGCGGCCCGTTGAGACGGATGGTCAGCCAACTGGCCTAAGACCAGTGGGACCGACTTAACGAGCCATCAGCCATCGAAATGGCTCCGGCATGTTCGATCCGCAGGGCGTCGTCACCGTCGTCCCGCCAGGGATTACAAACCTGCGCGGCGCCCTGCGACGTGCCGCTATACCACCTCGTTCCGGCGAACAGCCGATGCCCAGCAGCCTCGCGGATCTGAGATCTTCCATCGGCGTTGACCCGCGGTCATCGCTCTGAAACCCAAAGCGTGTTAAAAATCTCCGCTTCCAAACATTGGTTTTCATGCAGCATGAGGAATCACCAAAAGTGACCGGAGAATCGGCTACGCATCAATGGGTCTTCGCCTTTACCGAGGGCGACGGCAGCAACAAGCAGCTCCTCGGCGGTAAGGGTGCCAATCTGTGCGAGATGACGCAGATTGGCCTGAATGTCCCGCCGGGTTTCGTCATTACCACCGAGGCCTGTCTGCACTATCTCGACTCGGGCAGCAAGAGCGTGCCGGAAGACATGTCGGGCCAGGTGCGTGAGCACATGGCGCGAGTGGAGAAGGCAACCGGCAAGGGTTTCGGTGATCCCGAGAACCCGCTCCTGGTTTCGGTGCGCAGTGGCTCGGCGGTGTCGATGCCGGGGATGATGGACACCATCCTGAACCTCGGCCTGAATACCGAGACCCTGCAGGGGGAGATCCGCCAGACCGGCGATGCGCGCTTCGGCTACGACGCCTACCGGCGCTTCATCCAGTTGTTCGGCAAGGTGGCGATGGGGGTGCCCGACGAGGTATTCGATGCCGAGTTCGATGCGGTCAAGCAGGCCGCCCATGTGAACGAGGATGTCGGCCTGTCTGCGGACAACCTCAAGGAGATCAGCGAGCGTTTCCTCAAGGTGTTTCAGGAGAACACCGGCCAGCCGTTCCCGGTTACGGCACCCGGCATTTCGGATCGCTTCAA
>CBDTXT010000206.1:0-5958 GCA_965364465.1 uncultured Chromatiaceae bacterium | reverse complement strand
CGATGACGCCTGTGGATCGGCTGAGTGTGACCGAACTTACCAAGCAGCCCACTAGACTTCCCCCGGAGGCCCGGCAAATGAAGAAGTCACTGTTTGCATTGCTGATGATCCTGCTGTCGCCTGGGTTGCTGGCGACGCCGCCCGGCATTTTGCGCCTCGAGGCACGTGCGCCGATGGGGGTGACCTACGAGGCGGTTTACGCGGCACTGGAGGAAGCCCGCTTCTGGGTCGTGTTCGAGGCCGATCTCGGTACCAATCTCGCGAACTTTGCGGCGCGTTGGGGGGAAGAACTCAATCGTAACGCGCTCGGGGGTATCCGCAGTATCGTGGTGTGCAATGCCTGGTATGCGAATCAGGCCAGCAACGCCGACCCTGATTTACTCGCCCTGTGTCCATTGCGGATCAATCTGGTCGAGAAGGACGGCGTGACCCGCGTGCTGTTCGCTCGCCCCACCGTGACCGCGGCCGGCAGCCCCGGGATCGCCGTGGTGGAGGAGGTCGAGGGGACGATAGCGGCGGCGTTGCGGGCCGGTGTGGCGGCGGCCGAGGCGCGTTGAAGTATGCAAGACAGCCACGCGGAGCGGTTTTTCGACGTCGGCCTGGGGGGATTCGATGTCGAAGTGGTCGGGGCATCGCACGAGCAGCCTATCCTGGTCGACTTCTGGGCGGATTGGTGCGCTCCCTGCCAAGCGATCGCGCCGCACCTGAAGCGTGTTGTCGACGAGCTTGGCGGCGCTGTCCGGCTCGCCAAGGTCGAGGTCGACGAGGGGGACAATATGAAGCTGGCCGGCCGCTACCGGCTGCGCGGCTTCCCCACCGTCATCCTTTTTTCCGCTGGCGAGGAGCTGGGCCGATTCAGTGGTGCACGCTCGTCGCACTGGATCGAGCACTGGGTGAGCGAGCACCTGGCGGTCGCGAGAAGCTAGTTCTCTGCTTGCTCAGGTTTGCGCCGCCCCTGGCGATAACCCCTTACAGTGACCCACCTTGGTTCGATGAGACTTGTATCCGAGGTCGATCCTCCTCCGGCGCTGAAACAGGCGCATTTTCGAGGCCTGCCATCTCCCCGGCAGGCCTGTTTTTTGCGCGACGCCCAGTCGGTAACCGTTCCGCGGGCCTTGCTCGCGCCCCGGCCGCGCGATCAGTCGAGCGGCGCGAGCCAGTCCCGGGGTTGCAGAAACACATCGTAGAGTTCGGCCTCGGGGCTGCCTGCGGCCGGATGCCAGTCATAGCGCCAGCTGACAAGTGGGGGCAGCGACATCAGGATGGATTCCGTGCGCCCCCCGGTTTGCAGACCGAAGATAGTGCCGCGGTCGTAGACCAGGTTGAATTCGACATAACGCCCGCGACGGTAGAGCTGAAACTCGCGTTCGCGCTCGCCGAAGGGTTCGCTGCGGCGCCGCTGGACGAGGGGCAAGTAGGCCGGGACAAAGTGATCGCCGACGCTCTGCATGAACGCGAAGCAGCGTTCGAAGCCCCAGGCGTTCAGATCGTCGAAGAACAGGCCGCCGATTCCGCGTGGCTCATTGCGATGCTTGAGAAAGAAGTATTCATCGCACCATTGCTTGAGTCGCGGATAGACGTCGGACCCGAAGGGTTCGCAGGCGGCCCGGGCCGTGGCGTGCCAATGCTGGGCGTCTTCGCGGCGCCCGTAGAAGGGCGTCCGGTCGCCACCGCCGCCAAACCACCAGACCGGCTCTGTACCGGGCTTCTCGGCAATGAAGAAGCGGACATTCGCATGCGAGGTCGGGACGTGCGGATTGTGTGGGTGGATTACCAGCGAGACGCCCAGGGCTTCGAAGCTTCGGCCGGCGAGTTCTGGACGCTGCGCGGTGGCCGAGGGTGGTAGTCCGTCGCCATGCACGTGCGAGAAATTGACGCCGGCCTTCTCGAACACCTTGCCTTGTTCCAGAACGCGTGAACGGCCGCCACCACCGCCGGGACGATCCCAGCCGTCCTCGCGGAAGGCCCGGCCATCTTCGGCGGACAGCGCATCGCATATGCGTTCCTGGAGGTCGTGCAGATATGACTTCACGGAATCGATGTTCGGGGTGTCTGACATCGCTGGGGGGAGGTCGTGGGCCGGTAGCCCTTCATTTGACCAGAGTTGACCCAGCCGACTCAACCGCTACCGGTTCGCGACAGGCTGGCCGTCCCACCGCACCCTATCGACCCGCCCTGATGGTATCGCCGGTCAGCGCGTCGCGGATCGGCGTGGGCTTGATCAGGTCGCCGGTCTCGCCATGCACGATGAGGTCGACACCCGGGCAGCGCAGCCTTACCTGCAGCGGGGAGCGTGCGGGCGGTCGGCCGCTGGGATTGGCACTGGTAGACACGAGCGGGCCACCGAATGCGGCGCAGAGGGCCGCGGCCAGCGGGTGTGCGGTTATCCGTACCGCGAGAGAAGAGTGGTTCCCGCGCAGCCAACGCGGGGTCTCCGGCCTGGCCGGGAGCAGCCAGGGGACCGGGCCGGGCCAGCTCGGATCCACCCTTTCGCGCATCCGGGGCGTCAATGGCACGAGGAAAGGCGCGCGACACAGCCGGTCATCGGCAATCAGGATCAGGCCCTTTCCGGCGGGGCGTCCTTTGAGTGCCAGCAGGCGCTGGACCGCGGCTCGGTTGAGTGGGTCGCAGCCGAGCCCGTAGACCGCCTCGGTCGGGTAGGCGACGACGCCGCCGGCGCGCAGTACCGCCGCGGCGCGCCGAAGGACGAATTGACGCGCATCCCCTGCACGCATATGTCAGCCGGGACGCCGCCAGAGGCGCAGTGCACGGCCTTGCCGGGCGTGGCCGCTCATTCCTTGTCCGTCGTGGCCGCGACGGGTGCCTCGTAGGCCTCGGCAAACGAGCATTCCTGCTGCGGGCAGACCTTCTGCGTGCCGCTGCGCTTCGTGGTCTTGATCGTCAGCACCGGCCAGCCGCAATTGGGGCAGGGTTCAGCGATCGGTTCGTTCCACACGGCGTAGTCACACTTGGGGTAGGTCGAGCAGGAATAGAAGATCTTGCCGCGTCGCGACTTGCGCTGCATCAGCGTGCCCTGGTGACATTTGGGACACTTGACGCCGGTATCCTTGGGCTTTTCCAGCGGTTCGATGAAACGGCACTTCGGATAACCGGAACAGCCGATGAACTTGCCATACCGCCCCTGTTTGAACACCAGCTCCGAGCCGCACTCGGGACAGTCGCGCCCTACCTTCTCCGGCTCGGCACCGGCACTGCCGTCATCGTCGAGGTTGCGCGTATAGTCGCATTCCGGATACAGCGTGCACCCAATGAAACGGCCGTTGCGGCCGAGCCGGATGGCCAGCTGGCCGCCGCACTTCGGGCATTTCTCGTCGATCTTCTCCTGCGTGACATCAGAGCGCTGGACGTTCTCCTGCGTATGATCGATGCGGTCTTTGAACGGTTGCCAGAACTTTTCCAGCAGCGGTATCCAATCCTCCTCGCCACGTGACACGGCGTCCAACTCGTCTTCGAGTCGGGCGGTAAAGTCATAGTCGACGTACTGCGTGAAGTAGTTGGTGAGGAATTTGTTCACCACGCGGCCGACGTCTGTCGGTACGAAGCGTTTCTTGTCCATCTCCACATACTCACGATCCTGCAGAGTGGAGATAATCGAGGCGTAGGTCGATGGGCGGCCAATACCGAACTCCTCAAGCGCCTTGACCAGGCTGGCCTCGCTGTAGCGCGGTGGTGGCTCGGTGAAATGTTGCTCGGGCCGGATCTTGTTCAGCTTGATCTGCTCCCCCTCGCTCAGCGGGGGCAGCATCTTCTCGTCGTCGTCACCCGGCTTCGCATCATCCTTGCCTTCCAGGTAGACCTGGATGAACCCCGGTTTCGCGATGGTCGAACCGTTGGCGCGGAAGACGTTGCCCTCGCCAGCACCGAGGTCGGCGGCGACCGTGTCGATCGTCGCATGCATCATCTGGCAGGCCACGGTCCGTTTCCAGATCAGGCCGTAAAGCTTCAGCTGGTCCCTGTCCAGATGCTTGGCCAAGTCTTCCGGCGTGTTCGTCACAGAAGTCGGGCGAATTGCCTCGTGCGCCTCCTGCGCATTCTTAGCCTTGGTCTTGTAGTGGCGTGGTGTTTTCGGGAGTTCTGTGGTTCCGTATCTCTCGCCGATGAAATCGCGCAGTTCGGCGATCGCCTCGTCCGCCAGGTTGACCGAGTCGGTGCGCATATAGGTGATCAGGCCGACCGCGCCACTGCCGATGTCGACGCCCTCGTAAAGCTGTTGCGCGATGCGCATCGTGCGCTGTGCCGTGAAACCCAGTTTGCGCGATGCCTCCTGTTGCAGTGTCGAGGTGGTGAAGGGGGCAGCGGGGTTCCGTTTGCGCTGTTTCTTCTCGACCTTAAGAACGGCCAGTTGGCCGTTGGCCGCAGCGTGCAGGGCCTTTTCGATTTCGCCGGCCCGCGTCTCGTCCGTCACCGAGAACTGATTGAGCTTTTCGCTAGCAAAATGCGTCAATTTGGCGCTGAAGGCCTGGCCTTGCTTCTCGGTATCGGCCTCGATGGTCCAGTATTCGCGGCGCTGAAATGCCTCGATTTCCGCTTCGCGTTCGCAGATCAGGCGCAGTGCCGGACTCTGGACCCGGCCCGCGGAGAGGCCGCGACGTACCTTCTTCCAGAGCAGCGGCGATAGATTGAAACCGACCAGGTAGTCCAGTGCCCGGCGCGCCTGCTGCGCGTTGACCAGATCCATCGAAAGGTCGCGCGGATGCGCCACCGCATCCTGTACCGCCTTCTTGGTGATCTCATTAAACACCACGCGGTATACCAGCTTGTCCTTGAGCGTCCGCTTGTCCTTGAGCAGCTCGTAAAGGTGCCAGGAGATCGCCTCGCCCTCGCGGTCGGGGTCGGTCGCGAGATAGAGCGCCTCGGCATTTTTCAGCTTGGTCGTAATCGCCTTGACGTGCTTGTCATTGCGATCGATCACCTGGTACTTCATCGAAAAATCGTTCGCCGGGTCCACGGCCCCCTCTTTCGGTACCAGATCGCGGACATGCCCGTACGAGGCGAGTACCTCGAAATCCTTGCCGAGGTACTTCTTGATGGTCTTCGCCTTGGCCGGCGATTCGACGATTACCAGGTTCATAGGATGCTGCGCCGTCGTTCAGAAAAACCCGTGCCGGCAAGGCAGGGGTCGAGTTGGGTTGCCTGTCACGGCCAACGCGGCCGTCGCTTTATTTATACGGATAGCCGGACCGCGGCAAAGGTGTCAAGCGCGTGTTTGCAGGGCCTGTTGTTCTGGACGCGCCGCGACATTGCCGCGGCGCGCGACGAAAGGTGCTTTCAGTGCAGGTACAGCGGTTCGCCGTTATAGACCAGTTCTTCCATCAGAGCGAACGCATTTTCCTGACCCGGTTGGTTCAGCAATACCAGCAGAACCACCCACTTCACGTCATCGGCGGTCAATTCCTCGGTCTCGATCGCCATCGCCCGCTCGATGACCAGTTCGCGGCTCATCGGGTCGAGGATGCCGGTCTGCTCGAGGTAGAGCAGCATACCCTGGATCTCCAGGTCGATCCGGCTTTGCTCGGGCTCGCTATAGATGCGCATCGACCGGTTCGGTTGAGCTTCGGCGTAGGCGAGGCTGCCCTGTCGCCAGGCCAGCTCGTCCAGCCAGTTGAATGCCTTTTTGATCTCTCCCTGCGGGAACCCGGCCTGTACCAGCTCTTCTTCGAGCGTTATCTGGTCGGTTGGAACAGACTCCTCCGCATCCATATAGTTCTCGTAGATATAGATCAAGACGTCGATGACGTTTTCGTTCACGGCAGTCTTCCTGGAGAGCGAATGGGAGGCCACGGAGGACGGCGGGCCGCGTCCCGTTGTGGGCCGGTTAAGGCGGGAAATGGGTTCACTCTGCGCGATTTTCAACTCGTGTGAACAGTCCACCTGAGCCAGATGATACATGACCCTGCAACTCGAGCAACAGGAGGATAGACGATACCTCGGCGGCGG
>CBDTXT010000205.1:0-5970 GCA_965364465.1 uncultured Chromatiaceae bacterium | reverse complement strand
GTGCTGGTCACCGGCTTCGACATCATCTTCTTCTGGGTCGCCCGCATGATCATGATGGGCCTGAAGTTCATGGACGAGGTCCCGTTTCGCGAGGTCTACGTGCATGGGCTGGTGCGCGATGCGGAAGGCAACAAGATGTCCAAGTCGAAGGGCAATGTACTCGACCCGATCGACGTTATCGACGGCATCGATCTCGAATCGCTGGTCGCGAAGCGCACCAGCGGGATGATGCAGCCGCAGCTCGCGC
The DNA here is from genome assembly GCA_965364465.1 of uncultured Chromatiaceae bacterium. GTDB lineage: Bacteria > Pseudomonadota > Gammaproteobacteria > Chromatiales > Chromatiaceae > Thiosocius. The sequence continues at coordinate 5,723 of CBDTXT010000205.1, read as the reverse complement.
AGCGTATCCAGCAGCTGACACGCAAGAACTACCCGGAAGGCATCCCCGCCTATGGCACGGACGCGCTGCGCTTCACCTTTGCCGCGTTGGCCGCGACCGGGCGCGACATCAAGCTCGATGGTGGGCGCATCGAGGGTTACCGGAACTTCTGCAACAAACTCTGGAACGCCTCGCGCTTCGTGCTGATGAATACCGAAGGCCAGGATTGCGGTGTGCATGACGGTGCGATAGAACGCTCGCTGGCCGATCGCTGGATCCTGTCGCGCCTGCAGAGGGCGAAACAGACCGTTACCGAGGCAATCGAGAACTACCGCTTCGATCAGGCCGCACAGGCGATCTACGAATTCACCTGGAACGAGTATTGCGACTGGTACCTGGAGCTGTGCAAGCCGGTCCTGAACAGCGACCCTGACGCAGCGTCGACCACGTCGGATGCCGCCAGGCGCGGCACCCGGCGGACACTGGTGCGTGTGCTCGAATCGCTGCTGCGACTGATCCACCCGATCATGCCGTTCATCACCGAAGAAATCTGGCAGCGCATCGCACCGCTGGCGGGCAAGATACCGGCGAGCGACTCCATCGACCAAAGCATTATGCGGCAGCACTTCCCGGTGTATCGCGGTGCATTGGTCAACGAGGCGGCCGAGGCCGAGATGCAATGGGTGATGCAGTTCATTCTGGGCATCCGCAAGATCAAGGGCGAGATGAATATCGCGCCGGGCAAGGCGGTGCCGGTACTGCTCGCCGACAGCAATGAAAACGACCGGACGCTTGCCGGGAGGCACCGCGTGTATCTTGATTTCCTGGCACGCACCGCGTCGATCGACGTGCTCGGGCCCGGTGATGCCGGTCCTGAGTCTGCGACCGCGCTGGTCGGCGGCATGAAAGTGCTGATCCCATTGGCCGGCCTGATCGACAAGGACGCAGAACTGGCACGTCTGGAGAAAGAGATTTCCCGTCTGCGCCAGGACATCGAACGCACCGAGAAAAAACTGGCGAACACCGCTTTCGTCGACAAGGCCCCGCCAGCGGTCGTGGCGAAGGAGCGGGAGAAACTGGATCGGGGGCAGGCCGCCATCCATGACCTGTCCGCGCAGGCGGCGAAGATCCGGGCGCTTTGATGTGTATGGCACTGCCCGGCGGCAGAGGCCCCGCACCGCGGGGCCACCCGCTGCAGCGACTGGCCCAGTGGGCCGGCTTCGCCGCGCTGATCGGCGCGATGCTCGCCGTCGGCCTGCTGCAATGGTCGGCACAGCGCCTGTCAGCGCGCTGACCGGACGTGGCGCCGACCTGCGCAACCACCTCAGCGCATCACGACGATGCGCACCGCGTCGAGTCGGACCCGGGCCGCCGCGAGGTGTTCGGCGAGCAGCGCGCGGCGCAGCGCGAGTTGCTCGATCTCGCTGGCGCGTACGTTCGGATTGACCCTTGCCAGCGCAACGAGACGCTGCTGCTCATCCTGCAACTCGGCATGCATACGCTCCAGCGCCTCCGCCGCCAGTGCCGCGCCACGGGTCTCGGCGAGACCGGCGGCACGCTGCAGCAGCAACTTCAACCGGTCTCCCTGTGACCTGAGGACCGTATCGACGAGCTTGCGATTCTGCGACAGGCACAGCCCCCTGAGCTCGCGATGCGGGAGCTTTTCGGAACGCTCTTTCCCCTGGGCATCGAGCAGCAGCCGCAGACAGGTGGGCGGGAGGTGGCGCTGAATCGCCAGGCCCGGTGGCGCGCTGCATTCGGTGATGTACAGCGCCTCGAACAACAGGCTACCGGTCCGATAGTCCGGGTGACTGCAAACAGTCACTGCCGCACTACCCGTCTCCCCGCTGGTGAGCATCTCGATACAGCCACGCAGCATCGGGTGTTCCCAAGTCAGAAACTGCCGGTCTTCATGGGCCAGCGCCGCGCTCCGGTCGAAGGTCAGCGTGACGGCATCGCCGATGAGACCTGGGAAATGATCGTGCAGCATGTGGGCACCGGGGCGCAGCACGGTCGAGCCACCGGGGCCGGCTTCGTGTTCCAGCCCGAACGCGTCCCAGTAAGCGATGATGAAGTCTTGCAACGGGGTCACTTCGGCGGTCTCTTGCAGGCGACCGAGCAACTCGACCGCACGCCGGTGATCGAACGAATGCAGCTCGAGCAAGCGGTCCCTGCCCGCCTCGAGTTCGGCATTGATGCGCGTGGTCATCGCTGACGCATCGCCGACCAGGCGATCGACCCGGCCGACATCGGACAGCGCTTGATGCAACGCACCACCGAGCCGTTCGAACACCACACTGGCTGCGGGACAGACGCCCTCGAAGCTCTGCAGCCCGTCACGGTACCAACGCATCAGGACCTCGCCTGCCGCCCGCTCGAAATAGGGCACATGCAGCTCGATCGCGTGGCGCTGGCCGAACCGGTCGAGGCGGCCGATGCGTTGCTCGAGCAGATCGGGCTGGAGCGGGAGATCGAACAGCACGAGGTGATGCGCAAACTGAAAGTTGCGGCCCTCGCTGCCGATCTCGGAACAGATCAGCACCTGTGCACCCGCGTCCGGATCGGCAAAGAAGGCCGCGGCACGATCGCGTGCGACGATCTCCATGTCCTCATGGAACACCGCCGCATGTACCGCGAAGCGATCCAGCAGGTGCGTGCGCAGCGCCTTCACGGTCCCCGCCAACGCGCAGATCACCAGGACCTTCTGCGGCGCCAGTCGCTCCAGCAGCTCGCGTAACCAGCCGACGCGCGGGTCGACCCCGGCCCAGCCGGCGCCATGGATCGACTCCGGTTGGGGTTCCGCTGCCAGCGCCGCATAGTCCGCCGGCAGCGGCAGCGCATAGGTGTTCAGCCGACGCTGCGGGAAGCCCTTGATCGCCTGGCGTGTATTGCGGAACAACACACGCCCGGTGCCATGGCGATCGATCAGGCGACTGATCAGCTGTTCGGCTGAGAGCCCGGCGACATCCCCGAGCAGGTCCTCCAGTAACCGCCGATCCGCCGTATTCGGCGACCCACCGTCGAGCAGGCGCGACGCCAATGCGGCCACCGGGACATAGGCCTCTTCCTCGGCAACGAAGGCCCGGTAGTCATGAAAGCGCTGCGGATCGAGCAGGCGCAGGCGGCCGAAGTGTCCCGCACGTCCGAGTTGCTCCGGTGTCGCGGTCAACAGCAGCACCCCGGGTGTCTCGGCGGCCAGCGCCTCGACCAACTGATACGCGATGCCGGTCTCCTGCTCGCTCCAGCCCAGGTGGTGCGCCTCGTCGACGACCATCAGGTCCCACTCGCCTTCGAGCGCGGCCCGGGCGGCGTGCGGCACTTCGGTCAGGAACGACAGGCTGCACAACACCTGCTGCTCGCTGTGAAAAGGATTCGACGCGTCGCTTTCGTCGAACCGCTCGCGGTCGAACACTGCGAATGACAGGTTGAACCGGCGCAGCATCTCCACCAGCCATTGGTTCACCAGCGCGTCCGGCACGATGATCAGGACCCGGCGAACCCGGTCGGTCAAGACCAGGCGATGCAATATCAGGCCGGCCTCGATGGTCTTGCCCAAACCGACCTCATCAGCCAGCAGCACGCGCGGCGCAATGCGTGACGCGACCTCGGCGGCGATGTACTGCTGATGCGGGATCAGCTCGATTCGCGGCCCCTGCAGACCGAAGACCGGCGACCGCCAGGATGCCGCCGCCTGGCGCCAGGCCAGATAGCGCAGGGTGAACCAGGTATCCGGGTCGATGCGCCGCGCCAGCAGTTTGTCCTGCGGCCGATTCAGGCGCAGATGATCGTCGAGCTGCTGTTCCGGCAGCATGACGACCTCCCCGCCGGCAGCGCGGCAGCGATAGATCAGCAGACCTTCGTGTTCCTCGACCGCGCAGACCCTGAGCAGCGCGCCAGATCGGTCCTTCACCTCGTCGTCCGGCGCGCAGCGGACCCGGCTCAGCGGCGCACCGGATATCGCATAGTTGCGGGCTTCCCCACTCGCGGCGAAGGCGACACGGACCTGGCGCGCGTCGGCCGTTTCGACAACGCCGAGTCCCAGATCGGGTTCGGCCTCGCTCAACCAGCGCTGTCCGGCGACGAATTTCTGCGGCACGAGGTTCTTCCAGGCGGAAACTTCACATTGTAGCGGCTGGCCGGGTATCCGAGCGCCGAGATAATGCCTGCGGGCTGAAACAGCTGTGGCAAGGCCCGGTGCAGTTGTCCATAATCCCGCCCCTTTCAACGCCTTCTGAGAGGGAAAGAGTGCATGTGGTTTCGCAATCTGCAGCTGTATCGTCTGACCGAAACATTCGAGCATACGCCCGAGGCTCTACACACCGCCCTCGAACAACGCGTGTTCAGGCCTTGCGCCGGACTGGACAGCCACAGCATCGGCTGGGTCCCGCCCGCCGGCCGCGAGGCCAGCGCGCTGGTGCATGCCGCGAACGGGCGCATGATGGTCTGCCTGCGACGCGAAGACCGCATCCTGCCGTCCGCCGTGGTCCGCGAGCACGTCGAGGAGAAGGCCGAGGCCATCGCGATCGCGGAGGGCCGCTCGGTCGGACGCAAGGAACGGCAACGCATAAAGGACGAGGTGGTCACGGATCTGCTGCCCCGCGCCTTCACGCGTTCCAGCCATCTGTATGCCTACGTAGACCCCGACGCGGGCTGGGTCGTGGTCGACAGTGCGACCGCCAAGAAGGCCGAAGACCTGCTGAGTGCACTGCGCGAAGCGTTGGGCAGCCTGCGGCTGAAACCATTGGCGGTCTCCGATTCCCCTGCGGCCGTGCTCACCCGCTGGGTAGAGTCCGCGCCACCCGGAAATTTCGCGCTCGGTGACGAGTGTGAACTGAAAGAGCCGGGCGAGAATGGCGGGATCATGCGCGGTCGCCGCATAGACCTCGCCAGCGCCGAGGTCCGGTCGCACCTCGATGCCGGCATGCAGGTCGCCAAGCTGGCTGTCGATTGGCGCGAGCGCATCGCCTGCATCCTGTGCGACGACCTGGGCATCCGCCGGCTCCGGTTTCTGGACCTGGTACTGGAACAGGCCTCGGAGGTGGACGCCGCCGACGCGCTGGCGCGCTTTGACGCGGATTTCGCGTTGATGGCGATGGAACTGGCGCGACTGATTCCCGAGATCGCGCAGGCGTTCGGCGGCCTCGACGAGCGATAGTGCCGCGCAAACAACACCCGCCAAGTCAGCTCGGGCCGTGCACGCCAACACTGCCGGCGCCAGCCGACCGGGTCAACGCTGCGTCACGATCTCGGCAATGACATGAGCGGCCGCCGCCATGCCGAATGTCGCGGTCACCGGCATACAGGCACCGAAGCCGGCACAGTTCAACGACCCCTCTGTCTGAGGGTCGCATGCGTCGGCCGATGGCAGCTGAGGTTCGTCCGACCAGACGCAAGGCACGCCGAACCGGCGCCGAGGGTTGCGCGGAAAGCCATGGGACTGGCGCAGCAGGCGCCGCGTCCGGGCCAGCAACGGATCCTGCTCGGTGCGGCGCAGGTCGCTGACCCTTACACGGCTGGGGTCTCGTTGCCCGCCCGCACCGCCGACCGTGATGACCGCCTGTCGGCGCTGTCGGCAATGCGCTATCAGCGCGGCCTTCACACGAAAGCTGTCGATACAGTCCAGCACCCAGTGGGCGTCGGCCGGGATCAGGGTATCGACGTTGTCCAGCGTGACGAAGTCTTCGCGTGTTTCGACCCGGCAGTCTGGATTGATCGCGGCGACGCGCTCCCGCAGCACCTCGACC
>CBDTXT010000204.1:0-5977 GCA_965364465.1 uncultured Chromatiaceae bacterium | reverse complement strand
TGCCCCAGAAGGCGGAAGCCTGGGTGGCAGCCAGCACGGCAGCGATAGCGATAATTTTTTTCATGGTAACAATCTCCGATTCTGTTGTGTGTCGGGCCTGGCCCGCGCTGAGTGTGGGTGCCGCCTTCGTTTCGTGCGGCCGGCGGTAAGTTGCGCCGATGGAGAGAAAGTATATTAGTATTTACTAAAATGTCAATATATTTTCTGGGCCAGCCGTCTCGGCCCGCCCGCTGTGCGTGCCGCCGGGCGGAATATCTTGGCGATACAGACGTTTTTGGCTATGGTTTATGGCCTGACAAATCCCGAAGTCCCCCGACCGATGACCATCCCTGCACACCTCAGGACGTACCTCCCGCACACGCGATGGCGGCGCTGAGCCCTTCGCCGCGTGTCTCGACGTCTTTGTCTTGTGTGGAGTGTGAGTCATGACCCCCAACGAATTCGATGCCCTGGTAGCGCAGGGTTTTAATCGCATCCCCGTGGTGTGCGAGGTGCTGGCCGACCTCGATACCCCCCTGAGCGTCTATCTGAAGCTGGTTGAAGGCCCTTTCGGCTTCCTGTTCGAGTCGGTCCACGGCGGGGAGAAATGGGGCCGCTACTCGATCATCGGGCTACCCTGCCGCACCGTTTTGCGGGTTTCGGGTGATCGAGTCACCGTCGAGACGGACGGCGAACTGGTGGAGAGCGCCACAGCCGAGGATCCACTCGATTTCGTCGAGGCGTTCCGGGCCAGGTTTCGTGTGCCCGAGCTCTCCGGCCTGCCGCGGTTCGGTGGGGGCCTCGTAGGCTATTTCGGTTACGAAACCGTGGCCTACATCGAGCCACGTCTGCGCAATCCGGACAAACCGGACCCGCTCGGTTGCCCGGATATCCTGTTGATGGTGTCCGACGAGCTGGTCGTGTTCGACAATCTGAGCGGGCGCATGTACCTGATCGTGCATGCCGACCTGGATCGCGGCGACACCCTGGCGGACACCAACCGACGGATTCGGGGTCTGATCGAGCGAATGCAACAGGGTGCCCCGAGACATCGCCCGCGCCGCAGTCGCAACGTCAGCGAGGCCGACTTCGTGTCCGGGTTCACCGAGCATGGCTTCAAGCGCGCAGTCGAGCGCATCAAGCAATATATTCTCGACGGCGACTGCATGCAGGTGGTGATCTCGCAGCGACTGTCGATCCCGTTTCAGGCGCGGCCGCTGGACCTGTACCGGGCCCTGCGTGGCCTCAACCCCTCTCCCTATATGTACTTCCTCGATCTGGGCGATTTCCAGATCGTCGGTTCCTCGCCTGAGATCCTGGTGCGTCTCGAGGATGGCGAGATCACGGTAAGGCCGATCGCCGGCACACGGCGGCGCGGTCACACCGACGAGGAGGACCGGGCGCTCGAGGCCGAGTTGCTGGCCGACCCAAAGGAGTTGGCCGAACACCTGATGCTGATCGACCTCGGTCGCAACGATACCGGGCGCGTGGCGCGCATCGGCAGCGTCAAGCTCACCGACAGGATGGTCGTGGAGCGCTACTCGCACGTGATGCACATCGTCTCGAACGTCACCGGGCAGCTCAACCCTGGGATGAGCGCAATCGACGTACTCCGTGCGACCTTCCCGGCGGGCACCGTATCCGGCGCGCCGAAGATCAGGGCCATGGAGATCATTGACGAACTGGAACCTGTCCGGCGTGGTGTCTACTCGGGTGCGGTCGGCTATTTGTCCTGGAACGGCAATATGGATACCGCGATCGCGATCCGGACTGCGGTAATAAAGGATGGCCAGTTACACATCCAGGCGGGCGCCGGTGTCGTGGCAGACTCGATTCCCGATTTGGAATGGAAGGAAACCATGAACAAGGGCCGGGCGGTGTTTCGCGCGGTAACGCTGGCCGAGGCGGGGTTGGACAGCCACCCCTGCGATGACGGGGAGGGTTGAGCATGTTGCTGATGATCGACAACTACGACTCCTTCACCTTCAACATCGTGCAATATCTTGGTGAACTCGACGTCGATGTGAAGGTCGTCCGCAACGACGAGATCGATGTCGTTGGAATCGCCGAGTTGGCCCCGCAACAGTTGGTGCTCTCGCCCGGGCCCTGCACTCCGAATGAGGCGGGGGTTTCGGTCGCGGCGATCGACGCGTTTGCCGGAAAGATTCCGATCCTCGGCGTCTGTCTGGGCCACCAGGCGATCGGTCAGGCGTTTGGTGGCCGGATCGTCCATGCGCGGGAGGTCATGCATGGCAAGACGTCGCCTATCCACCACACGTCCGCCGGGGTGTTCAGCGATCTGCCCAACCCGTTCGAGGCAACCCGCTACCATTCGCTGGTCATTGAGCGTGCGAGCCTGCCGGACTGCCTTGAGGTCACTGCTTGGACCGAACGGAGCGGGGCGGTCGACGAGATCATGGGGGTCAGGCATCGTGAGCTGGAAGTGCAGGGTGTGCAGTTCCATCCCGAATCGATCCTGACCGAGCATGGGCATCGCCTGCTGAAGAATTTTCTCGATCGCAGGTAATCAACGAGACGAGGAGACCATCATGGACATGAAGCAGGCTATTGCCGAGGTCGTCGGGCGCCACGATCTAAGTACCGAAGACATGGCCGGCGTTATGCGGACCATCATGACCGGTGGCGCAAGCCCGGCCCAGATCGGGGGCTTCCTGGTGGGTCTGCGTATGAAGGGCGAGACGATCAACGAGATCGCCGCAGCGGCGACGGTAATGCGCGAATTGGCCTCTGGCGTCGACATCAGCGGCCTAGCTCACACGGTGGATATCGTCGGGACGGGCGGCGATGCGTCGGGGACGTTCAACGTCTCCACCGCCAGCATGTTCGTCGCGGCCGCTGCCGGCTGTCATGTCGCAAAGCATGGCAATCGCTCGGTATCCAGCAAGTCGGGTAGTGCCGATGCGCTGGAGACGGCCGGGCTGCGGCTGGACCTTACCCCGGCCCAGGTCGGTCAATGCGTCCGCGAGGTCGGGGTTGGTTTCATGTTCGCGCCGGGACATCACGGCGCGATGAAGCACGCGATCGGGCCGCGACGCGAGATGGGTGTGCGCACCATATTCAACATCCTCGGCCCGCTGACCAATCCGGCCGGGGTGCCCAACCAACTGCTCGGCGTCTTCAGCGACGATCTGCTAGAACCGATTGCCGAGGTGCTGCGCCGTCTCGGCAGTCGGCATGTGATGGTCGTGCATTCGAATGACGGTCTCGATGAGATCAGCATCGGCGACGCGACCGAAGTCGCCGAACTCTGGGACGGCGCAGTGCGCCGCTACTCGATACGTCCGGAAGACTTCGGGTTCAGCCGAAGCCCGCTCGAAGCGGTCTGTGTCGAGGGTCCGGAGGCAAGCGTAAAGACTATTGTCAGCGTGCTGGACGACACGCCGGGCCCGGCGCGTGACATCGTCGTGCTCAATGCCGGCGCAGCGATCTACGTTGCCGGGTTGGCCGGTTCGCTCAAGGATGGCGTGCGCAGGGCAGACCAGGCAATCGCCAGTGGTGAGGCGCGCCGCCGCCTCGACCGCCTGGTGGTACTGTCGCAGGGCTTCGAATGAGCGGCACGCCGGACATCCTGAAGAAGATCGTCGCGCGCAAGCAGGAAGAGATCGCTGCGCGCCGGGCGCGCATCGCCGAGTCGGAGCTTGTCCAGCGGGCGGGGGTGGCCGATACGCCGCGTGGATTCGCGGCCGCGCTGGCGGCAAAGGTTGCGGCCGGACTGCCGGCGGTGATTGCCGAGATCAAGAAGGCTTCGCCCTCGAAGGGGGTGTTGCGCGAGGATTTTCGACCGGCCGAGATCGCCCGTAGCTATGCTGCCGGCGGCGCGGCCTGCCTTTCCGTGCTGACTGACGTGGATTTCTTCCAGGGCAGTGATGCGTACCTGCAGCATGCGCGTGCGGCCTGTGATCTGCCGGTGATCCGCAAGGATTTCATTGTCGATCCCTACCAGGTGGTCGAAGCGCGTGCGATCGGCGCCGATTGCATCCTACTGATCGCGGCCTGCCTGGACGACCGGCAAATGGATCGCTTGAACGACCTTGCGCGGGAACTCGGCATGGACGTGCTGATTGAGGTGCATGATGAGCAGGAGCTGGAAAGGGCGTTGCGCACTGGCAACCTGCTGATTGGGATCAACAATCGCAACTTGCGCACGTTCGAAGTCACGCTGGCGACCACCCTCGATCTGTTGAGCCGGATCCCGGGTGACCGTTTGGTGGTGACCGAGAGCGGGATCCTCGCGCCCGAGGATGTGCGCCTGATGCGAGAGCACAAGGTCAATGCATTCCTGGTCGGTGAGGCCCTCATGCGTGCCGAGGACCCGGGTGCCCGGCTGGCCGAACTATTCACCTGAGCTCGACCCGGCCGCCGAACCCGTGGCCTCGGGCACCGGAATCACGCGCGGTCGCATCCACTCGGCCGCAGGGTCAGCGGGTACCGAACACCACGATCGTCTTGCCCTTCACGTGGATCAGCCCACGTTCCTCTAGCTCCTTGAGCACGCGCCCGGCCATCTCGCGCGAGCAGCCGACGATCCGCCCGATCTCCTGGCGCGTGATCCGAATCTGCATGCCATCGGGGTGGGTCATTGCATCAGGCTGGCGGCACAGCTCGAGCAGTGTGCCGGCGATACGTCCGGTCACGTCGAGAAATGCCAGGTGGCTGACCTTCTGGCTGGTCGCCGCCAGACGCTCGGTGAGCTGACGGCCGAGGGCGTACAGGATGTCTTTGGCGAAGCTGCGCAGGTCGCCGCCGAACAGCTGCTCCAGCTTGCTGTAGGAGATCTCAGCGAGCTCACAGGAGCTTCGCGTGCGGACCATCACCGAGCGCTTGGGCATGGGCATGAAAAGGCCCATTTCGCCAATGAAATCCCCTTTGTTGAGGTAGGTCAGGATGATTTCGCGGCCATCCTCGTCCTCGATGAACACGGTCACCTGGCCGGAAACCAGATAAAAAAGGCTATCGGCCGGGTCGCCCGGGTGGATGAACTCGGTTTTGGCCGGGTAGCGCCGCCGGTGGCAATGTGCGAGAAACGGCTTCAGCCAGTCGGGATCCCGCGGCGGAGGCTGCGCGATGCTGCTGTGGGGGTCGGCTTGATAGAGGTCGGCTTGGGGCATGGCGGCTCAATACGAAGTTCGATGGAATTCTAGGCAGGCTGCTCGACCTTGTCGAACTATGCTAGCCTGATCACCCGGGTTTTGTGACGCAGTGCCGATGAAAGCGCGAATCAAATGGGTGGACGGCGTGACCATGCTGGCCGAATCAGGCAGCGGGCATGCCGTGGTAATGGATGGCCCTCCGGATCACGGGGGGAGGAATCTCGGTGTGCGGCCCATGGAGATGCTCCTGATGGGTATGGGTGGCTGCACGCAGTTCGACGTGTTGCTGATCCTGCGCCGTGGCCGCCACGACGTCAGGTTCTGCGAGGTCGATCTGGAGGCCGAGCGGGCGGAAAAGGACCCCAAGGTGTTCACCCGCATCCATGCGCATTTTCGTGTCGGGGGCAAGGGTTTGACTGCGCATGCGGTCGAGCGCGCGGTTAAGCTGAGTGCGGAGAAATACTGCTCGGCATCCATCATGCTGGCGGAGACGGCCGAGATCACCCATGATTTCGAACTCATGGAGGTCGAATGAGCCGGCCGAATCTTGGCTTCGGGTTGCGCCATGTTGCACTTTTTGTGCGCGATCTCGCGGCCTGCGAGCGGTTCTATGTCGACCTGATCGGTATGCAGGTGGAATGGCGCCCCGATGAGCGCAACCTCTACCTGACCTCCGGCAGTGACAATCTGGCCTTGCACCAGACCGACACCGGCCATGCACGCGACGAAGCGGCGCAGCGCCTCGACCATATCGGGTTTTTCGTTGCCAATGCCGGCGACGTCGATGCCTGGTTCACCTGGCTCGGATCGCATGGCGTGCGTATGCGCACCGAGCCACGCACGCACCGTGACGGGGCGCGCAGTTTCTACTGCTATGACCCCGACGG
>CBDTXT010000203.1:0-6012 GCA_965364465.1 uncultured Chromatiaceae bacterium | reverse complement strand
AGTCCCTGATGGATCTCGGCGATTCGGAGCGGGCTTAGTCCGTTATCGCGTGAAGCGACCGTGGCCGCCCATTATGACCACCGCAGCCGATTTTCCGGCCTGCGTCGCATCAACGACGGCGTTGTCCAGCGACTAAACCTGCTGGGCCGCTGGCCGATATCCGACGGTAAGAACCCCGCAAATCTTGCCAGGATTGCAGCGACCCGAAAGATCCCGCATGTCCGGTGCAGGCGAATCGCGGTGCGAGGAAGGCATGCAAAATACCATAAGCGTTTTCAACCGTTGGCTCGTTGTGCTCGGCGCGGTTCTGATTCAACTTGCCCTGGGCGCGATTTACGCCTGGTCGGTATTCACTGCCCGGCTAACGGACCCCGCCGGCCCTTATGCATTCAGCGCCAGCGAGACCGCGTGGGTCTTCTCAATCAGTCTTGCGACGTTCGCTGTCGTTATGGTTCTGGCTGGTCGCTGGTTGCCGCGCGTTGGCCCACGCCCGCTCGCCGTGGCCGGTGGACTTATGCTCGGTGCTGGTTATGTACTCGCTGGCCTCTTCGGCAGCGGATTCTGGACGCAACTGCTGTTCATTGGCCTGATGGGTGGGGCGGGTATCGGATTGGGCTATGTCGTGCCGATCGCGATCGGTGTGAAATGGTTCCCAGATCGCAAGGGCTTGATCACCGGCTTGGCCGTGGCTGGATTCGGCTTCGGGGCCACGATCTGGGTGAAGCTGGCAGGCTCATGGTTCGGTGGCTTACTGAACACCGTGAGCGTGTTCGAACTACCCGGTGTACAGAGCGTGTTCCTGATCTATGGCGTGACATTCGCCGCACTGGTCCTGCTCGGGAGCGCGGTGATGTGCAATCCTCCGGAAGGCTAAAAGCCTGTCGGCTGGGTACCGCCGACCTCTGGGGAGAACAACGGCGACGGGGCAACTGACTACACGCCCCGCGAGATGTTGCGCAAACCACAGTTCTATATGTTGTGGACGGTCTTCATGTGCTCGACGTTGGCCGGATTGATGGTGATCTACTGCATCAAGTTGTTCGGCATCGATGCCCTGCAACACCGTGGCATTATGAACGCTGGGGCGATCACTGGCACCGCAATGGCCTGGTATGCGATTTTCAACGGCATAGGGCGCATTGCCTGGGGCAGCGTGTCCGATCACATCGGGCGCAGGAACGCGATCATGCTGATGACCCTGCTTCAGGGGACAATCATGCTGATGACCTATCACGTTTTTATCATGTTTGGCTTGGAGACGGGTTTCATCGTCGCCGCCGCGTTGATCGGCTTCAACTTTGGGGGCAACTTCGCATTGTTTCCCGCTGCGACGGCGGACTATTTCGGCAATCGCAACGTTGGTACCAACTATGGCTGGGTCTTCACTGCCTATGGCGTTGCTGGCATTGCCGGGCCGCTGCTGGCAGGTCATTTCAAAGACGCAGCACAGGGTGCGGTCATGCCAGCGGTGTGGATGACACCCTTCGTCATCGCTGGTGTCGCCTGCCTCGTCGCGACCGCAATCGTAGCGATCTCGGAAAGGCCGAAACGTTCTCCTCAGCTCATTGCCCAAGACGGCTGACCTTATCAGCCCGAGTCGCGCCGTCGCCGTTGATCGCCGCAGCGAAAGGGCGCCGTCTGTCGAAGCGTGAAACGCCGGATCAGAGTTGGCGCAAGCCGGACTCGCGCAGTGCCCAGGGCTATGCTTTAGGGTATCTGCTGTCGGTGTCTACCTTGATAGCGATCGCCCAAAGCAACAGGCAAGGCAGGTAACCGCCGACATACCACAGGTGCCCAAGGACGTCGCCGAGTTGGTCGCCGGCAATTGCCATCAGCCCGCCTAAGATGAACAGTAGGATCGCAGTCATCTCCACCTCCTTCAGGGGGTTAGCGGCAGCATCGAGCAAGCCTGAAGGAGATTCCCCGCCGGTCTTGCCGACGGCGAAGCCGGCGCGCGTTACCCGATTCGGGCGCATGGCACAGATCACGACATCTTGAAACCTGCGATCGCGACGGCCCGCGGGTTCCCTGCGGACACGGCGTATTGCTGAAGAGCTACCAGCCGTAACCGAGCTTGAATCGATAGATGAGCTCCGTCTTGTCCGTTTCGCTGGCGGTCTCGGCGTCCCAGTTCGCCTCGACCTCCGCCGACGCGAGGAAGCCGCTGCCGAGCGGCAGGCGCAGGCCGGTCTTTGACTGAAAGTTCATGTTCTTCGGATTGGAGAGGACCATGCTCTGCCAGTGGTAGCCCTGTACCGGCACGGCGTTGAAGGTGTAGTCGCCGTCGATCAACCAGCCGGCCGCTATGCTCTCACTGACGCCTTTGCCTTTGATGTCCGAGGTGGTGTAATAAGCGCCGACCTCCGCGCGCAGATTGCGTCTTTCCTCCTCGAAGAACTGATATCCGATCGCTGGCCCCAGGCGATAGCGCAGGTTCAGCCCCTTGAACTCGTCGTGTTCAATCGCGGCGTTGGCCGCATAGTACTTCTTTTTCGTTACGAAATAGTCGTACTTGCCAAGCCCGCTCCACTTGTCCTTGGTCGTGTCACCGAACGAGGTGTCGTACTCCAAATCGCCACGGAACTCGAGGCGGTCGTCCCGACGCCGCCGTTGTGCGAAGACATCGAGATCGATTTCGTCTTTCTCGCTGTTACCACGGTCGCTCTTCAGACTGATATTGACCTTGCCGGCCCAGTCGCTGCCGCGCCCGATTTCCCAATCCGGGGGATTGATGGACTCGATGGTGGCCTCTTCCGCCTGAATCGTCTCGCCGGTGGCGGTCACCAGTTCGTAGCCGGTCCCGGGCGTGGCGGTCATTTTCCCTGTCAATATGCGATTATCCCTGGTCAATACGACGATCTCCTTGTCCGTAGTGAGTTTCCGGACGCGCCGCCAATCGATACGTATCTCACCGGCGTAGTCGGTTTTCAACCGCAAGGTGTCTTCGTCCAGCCGGATTACGGTGCCGGTGAGGCGGTCTCCATTGTCCAGAATGACCTCGGCGGCGATCGACTCCCCCAGGGCGCCGAGTGTCAGGATGATGCAGAGCAGGATCTGAAACATGCGATTCATGGCAAATACTTCGATGGGGCGGGTTTTCGTGGCGGGCAAGCCGGGACAGAATATGCAATGTCGATCATTGCGATAGATATCGAGACAGGGGGCAGAGCAACGATGCCATCAGACCGTGACGGTCGCGCAAGCGAACTGGTCATCCGAACGCTGTACGAAATAAGCGGAGAATACAATCTGGGACTGACGCATCAGATTCACCGTATTCTGCAGCTCGGCCTGGAAAGATTTGATCTAAGCATCGGTATCCTATCCAAGATCGAAGGTGATACCTATACCGTGGTTCAACAGGTCTCGCCGCCCCATGTCGCGCTGCAGAATGGGGCCGTGTTCCCGCTGGGTCGCACCTATTGCTCGATCACGATGGCTGCCAATGGCCCGGTCGGATTCGAGCATGTTGCCACCAGCGGTATCTCTTCTCATCCGGCGTACAAGGACTTCGGCCTCGAGTCCTACGTTGGCGCCCCGGTCCAGGTGAAACACAAGCCTTACGGCACCCTGAACTTTTCCAGTCCGGAACCCAAGCCGCGTGCGTTCTCCGCGGTCGATATCGATGCCCTGAAATTGATGGCCGCATGGGTCGGAAGCGAACTGTCGCGCCGGCAAACCGAGGATGACCTCAGACAAGCCAAGGAAATGCTGGAGCAGCAGTCGCGCGAAGACCAACTGACCGGGCTTTACAACCGACGCGGCCTCGAGGAGATGCTGGCCCGCCTCGCCAGGCGCAGCGGCTGTGCCGAGCACCCGCTGGTCGGTATCGTCATCGACGTGGACGACTTCAAATCCGTGAACGACAAGTTCGGGCATTCGGTCGGTGACCGGGCGCTGGTTGAGATCGCGCAGGCGATTTCAGACTCCGTGCGGCCGAACGACATCTGCGGGCGAGTCGGCGGCGACGAGTTCATGGTCCTGCTGCCATCCTGCGCGATGCCTGAGGCGCGCGGGATCGGTGAGAGGATTCGCGACGCCGTCAATGTGCTGAAACTGGAGACCGGTTCCCGGGCCATCAATCCGTCCGTCAGCGTCGGGCTGGTGGCTTTACCGGCCGGCGTGACGGCGGTGACCGATGCGCTGGCGGCCTTGGGTCCGGCGCTGAAACGCGCCAAGGCCGATGGCAAGAACGTCGTCGCAGTCTGAGGGCAAGCCCGCCAAGTTTTCCGGAGGAGACCCGGCGAGACCCGACCTCGCGTAGCAACCGGGTTTTACCGCCACTGGCGCGCCTCATCACATGCGGTGCATCCTGGGGTCGCCAACGTCGGGGCGCGTTCGCATCTGTCCCGGTGTCAACCAGGGTCGCCACGCCCTCCGCCCAGATCGACCCGTCGCCGGGCCTGCGAGCCCGCGCGGATGCGCGGCAAGCGCTGCCCAGCGATGTGATGTTCTCTGATTGGCGGCATCGTCCCTCGATCACGCACCGCCCTGCGATGCGACAGATCCCATCAATGCGCGCTACCTGGGTGGGCTGAGAACGGATTCGCCGGTGCAGCGACGACACAAACGTTTTATCATCGTCGCCCGCAGAAGAGGGGTTAATCAGATGCAGACCGATTTGGCAGAGCTTCGCAGACTGCTGTCCAGAGACCTGGTCGAGGCGATGATCCGCGTGGGTCTGATCGCGTTCGTCGTGGTGATGTGTGTGCGCATTTTTTCACCATTTGCGGGTCTGATGACCTGGGCATTGATCCTCGCCGTTGCGCTGTACCCGCTGCATCAGCGTCTTGCCAGGCGCCTCGGTGGCCGCGCGGGACGGTCCGCGACGCTGCTCGTGATCGCCGGACTGGTGCTGATCGGGCTGCCCTTGATAGCGCTCGGCGCCTCTTTTGCCGGCCACATACACGATGCCTACGCCGCGTTTCAGAACGGCGCGGTCGCTGTCCCGCCGCCCGCCGCCTCGGTCGCCGAGTGGCCCCTGATCGGCGAGAAGATCTATGCCGCCTGGAACCTCGCGGCCGACAATCTGCCCGCGTTCCTGGCCGAACTGCAGCCGCAACTGAGGAACTTCACCGAGCATGCATTGGCGTCCGCGGCGAGCACCGCCGGGTCCGTTTTCATGTTTCTCGGCGCGCTGATCATTGCCGGGATCATGATGGCCTACGGTGAGGCCGGCAGTGACGTGATGTGGCGCATCTCCAACCGCCTGGCTGGACCTATCAACGGGCCACGCCTGTACGGCCTGTCCGCCGCGACCGTTCGCTCGGTCGCGACCGGCGTCATCGGGGTCGCTTTCATTCAGGCGCTGCTTCTGGGTATCGGTTTCATGGTCGCGGGTATTCCGGGTGCCGGTGTGTGGGCGCTCGTGGTCCTGTTGCTGGGCATACTTCAGCTCCCCGCGGCCCTCGTTTCCCTGCCCGCGATCGCGTACCTCTGGTCGGCTGGCGACGCCTCCACTGTGCTCAACATCGTGTTCACCGTTTTCCTGTTGGTCGCCGGCATGGCCGACAATGTGCTGAAGCCGCTGTTGCTGGGCCGCGGCGTCGATGTCCCGATGCCGGTCGTGTTGCTCGGTGCGCTCGGCGGCATGGTCAGCAGCGGGATCATCGGGCTGTTCGTCGGGGCGGTGCTACTGGCCGTCGGCTATCAGGTGTTCATGGCCTGGGTCGCCGATGCCGGTGCAGCCGATGTGCAGGACGCAGTGGATCAAACCCAACCGGCCGAGGCGCCGCCCGGCAGCCATTGAGCGGGGACATGACTGTTCCCGGAGGGCGCCGCCTTCGGCGGTTGACCGTGGGTTCGGCGGCGCGCTTGGTCAATGCCGGCACGGTGACGTTCTCCAACGCGCCGGGCCCGTTTAACTTTACGTATAACCCGGGCAGCGTGACCGTGAACGGCGCCACCAGCCCCCACGTGATACCCGTCACGCCGGGCGCCACCACCAACTACACGCTGGTGGCCGTGGCCAACGCCAACTGCCAGGGTACCGTAAGCGGAAACGCCGCGGTG
>CBDTXT010000202.1:0-6033 GCA_965364465.1 uncultured Chromatiaceae bacterium | reverse complement strand
CCCGCCGCCTCGAGACCATCGAGTGCGGGCATATGCAGATCCATCAAAATAACATCATATCCGCCGTGTTCGGCCGCGCCGCCGGCCGCCCTCCCGTCGCTCGCCTGATCGACCGTCGCGCCCTGTTCCTCCAGCAGGTGGCGCAGCAAGGCGCGGTTCAGCGCATTGTCCTCGGCGACCAGGACCTGCAGGCCTTGTAGCCGAGCCTGACACATCGGCCCGGCCGGCGCTGCCGCCGGTTTCCGCGATACGGCGAGATGCGCCAGCAACCGACGCCTGAGTGCGCTGCGCCTGATCGGCTTGGTGCCCGCGGCCAGCGGTGCCATCGCGGCAACCGAGTCCGGGGGTGTCCACTGTTCCGAACCGGTCAGCAGCAGCACCAGCCCGTCGTGGTCGCGGCGCAGCCCCAGCATGTATTGCTCGACCTGCTGCGCCCCCTGCTCGGTCGGTGCCAGGCCGACGATCATTGCGGCAAAGTCTTCTCCGGTCTGCGCGTGCCGCCGCAGCAGGCAGAGCGCCTGTTCCCAGTCACCGGTGTTGAAAACCTGGGTCCCCCAGCCAGCCAGCACGCTGCGCAGGCTGCGACGTACGAAGGGGTTGGCGTCATAGACCAGGATCCGTTTCCCGGCCAGCGGCCCAGTGCCCTCGATCGCTGCCGGTGCGGAGCAGTCGATGCAGGGCACCCTCACCCAGAACCGGCTGCCCTCACCCTTGCGACTCTCGACGCCGATCTCGCCCCCCATCAGCTCGACGAGTTGGCGGGCGATCGACAGCCCGAGCCCGGTGCCGCCGAAACGCCGGGTGATCGAGCTGTCGCTCTGCGTGAACGCGGCGAATATGCGCGACTGCTCTTCCGGGTCGAGACCGATACCCGTGTCCTTGACCGCGATCAAGATCTCGGTTGCCCCATCCCCGGTCGACAGGGGCTCCGCCTCCACCATGACCTGGCCTTGCGCGGTGAACTTGATCGCGTTGTTGAGTAGGTTGACCAGCACCTGGGACAGCCGGCTTGGGTCGCCCCACGCAGTCTCCGGCAAATCGCCGTGCAGCAGCAGTATCAACTCCAGGCCCTTTTCGTCCGCGATCGGCACCAGCATCGCCACCGCATCCTCTAGCAGGTCGGCGACATTGAACTGCAGGTGCTCGAGTTCGGCGGCACTGCTGTCCAGGCGTATCAGCTGCAGGATGTCGTTAATCACGTGCAGCAGCTGGTCTGCAGCGCGCTGAATGGTGCCGACGTGTTCCACGTTTTCGGGATTCGCGGGGTCTGTCTGCAGCAGTCGCGTGAAACCGACAATCGCATTCAGCGGTGTGCGGATCTCATGGCTCATCCGGGCCAGGAATTCGGTGCGCTCCTGGCCGCCCCGCAGTGCCGCCTCGCGCGCCTGTTCAAGCTCGCGGTTGCGCTGTTCGAGTTCTTCGACCGTGGCGCGCAGGGCCTCGGTCGCCTCGTCAACGCGCAGACGCAGTGTCTTCTGCGACTGTCCCAATGTCTCGGCCATCTGGTTGATCCCGTCTGCGAGCTGCGCCAATTCGCCGCCCGTGTGCGTGGTGACCCGTGCCGCGAGATTCCCCGATCGCAGCTCGTGCACCGCGCCGAGTAGGTGCCGGATGGGCCGCGTGATGCTGTTGCTGGTCAACAGTGCGAACAGCAGACCGGCGATCAGCCCGGTCAGCGTGATTAGCATGGTATTGCGCATGATCGCGGTACGCCGCGCCTCGACTCGGCTGCGGTCCGTCTCGATCAACGCGTACCCGAGCAGTTGGGCCGCTCCCCGTGTGCCGCCGTCGGGCCGATTCGCGTCGTACTCTTCCGGGTAGTCGGCAAGGGCGACCCGCTCGACACGGATCGGCGCGCGGTAGTAGCCGGACGACAGGTCCCGGCCGGTCGCCAGGGCGGCGATGATCTCGTCGATTCGGTGTTGCTCGGGCGCTTCGGCACTGCCTACCAGAAATTGCCGTTGGGCATCCCAGACGGCCGACCAGCGGACATCGGGTTCGGCGGCGATGCGCCGCAGGGCTTCGTTGACCAGCGGCATGTTCTGACTGAACAGCGCAAACTCGCTGGCCAGGGCCAGGTTGCGTGCGATCAGAGAGCCACGTTCCGCGAGGCTCTGCTCGGCGTCATCCAATCGGCTGCTCGCCAAGTTGTAACCGAGCAGGGCTACCGCGATCCCAACCGGCATCAGCGCGGCCAGCAGCACACGGGCCCGGATGCCGAGCGACTGGAACACGCTGCGCCGCCTCATTCCGGCTCCGCCAGTGCATCGCGCATCCGGGCCGCGAGTTCGGCTTCGTCCATGGGTGCGACATCGAGCACGTCGGCGACGGGCCCGTTCAGACGGACATGATAATAGCGCGGATAGTGCGAACCGCTTGGCGCCATTCCGGTATCCAGCCAGACTCGGACGAGTTCGGCCGCATGCGCGGCGATCTGTTCCGGCGTCGAGAACGTCACCGCGACCGCACCTGCGTCGAGCAGCGCAGAGGAAAAGCCGACAATCGGACGCCGCTGCTGAAACGCGAGGTAAAGCAGCCATTTCGTAGTAGCGGGCTTGTAGGCCTCCCGGTCGAATCTAACGATGATCAAGTCGCTGGAAGCCACGACCTGTTTAATCGCCCTAGCCGCATTGCCGTCGGCCTCTATCGTGACGATGACGAGGTCGAAGCCGAAGCGGTGTGCCAACTGCTCGATTTCCGTCGGTGCGTTGCCCGCGTCTTCAGTGCGTAGCATCCCGACCCGTCTGGCATCCGGTCGGAGTGCGCGTGCGAGCGCCATTTGCCGCTCTATCGGCTGATCTAGGAACAGCGCTGCCGGTGGGCGCGAATCTCCGTTGTGCAATTGTTCGTAAGCCGCGCGTGGCAGGAATACATTCAGCTGCGGCACAGCACTTGCCTGCTGACGGAGGCGCGCAGCGGCGCTGACACCGATAGTCACGATGAGGTCCGGCCGGATTGAATCCAGCGATGCGATGTCGAGTTTTCCGCTCGCCATGCCCGTGATCCTGGGGGGCATACCCCCCTCCCGATGGTGCAGGATTGCGGCCCGAAAATGCTCGAAGATGGACCTGTGAGTGGCCTTTAAATCGTCGTAGAGGACCAGGACGGTTGCGGGCCCAAACGCGTTCGGGGAAGCCGGCGAGGCGAGGCACACCAATAGCCACAGGGCAAAGGGCAATTGGCGGGCACAGATACGATGAACCGCCCGCATGCTATCTGCACCTGAAATCGGTTGATGCGGCCGCACTCGGCGAAGCGCCACCGCAATCGCCGATCGTTTCTGAGGGCTTACCCATCGATTGCCCCGCGCCGGTGCCCACTAGTCGAATTGAAGACTCAGCTGAACATAGGTGCGTCGTTCAAAAACATTGCCGTATCGGCCATAGGTGCCCGGAACCCGAAACTCGTTGTAGTCCTCGTCAGTGACGTTGTGCAGGATTAGCGCGATCTCACCATCGCCGGACCCTGCGGCGAAGCGCCTGCCCAGCTTGAGATCGATCCGGGTGTAGCTGTCTACATCGCTGCCCTCGCCGCGCCACTGGACATCGTCCATGTGATAAAGGGCGAGGCTGCCATGCCAGTTCAGGTTGAACCGGTGGCTGAGCAGGAATGAAAGCGTGTGCAGCGGTGTGGTCTCTTCCAGGGTTTCGAAGCGGATGATCTCGCCGTGGGCGTTTGCCTCGGTACCCACTTCGCCGTCGGTCTTGGCCCAGGAATAGGCACCGGTCAGTCGTGTTTTCGCTGTTGGTCTGTATTCCAGCTGCAGGTCCAGGCCCTTGGCGGTCCATCCGCCACCCTCGTCACGCCAGATGGTTGGCCCCGGCGATTCGAGGCCCACGCCTGAAGCCTCCAATTCTTCACGGAACAGCCTGACGTCCAGCGACAGGCCCAGGTCACGCCAGTGTTGCATATAGCCGACCTCGTAGGCGGTCACCTGCTCCGGCGTGAAGTCGTCGAAGGAACTGCTGACGATCAGAGGAAATCCGAGGCCCGGGATGACGGGTGGGTCGGGGTACAGTGAACGGTCGATATAGCGTGCAAGCAGGGTGGGGACGCGGTAGCTCCGGCCGGCGCTGGTGCGGAAGCTGCTGTGATCGGTGACGAGCCAGTTGAGGCCGAGGCGAGGCGAGGTTTCGGTTCCGTAGCCCTCGTGCATCTCGGTCAGGGCGTCCAGGCTCACAGACAGATCGTCTGCGGGTTTCCACTCAACACTCGCAAACAGGCGTCCACTGAACTTGCCGACCCGGCCTCTGTCGCCGAGCAACAGGTCGGAGGATAGGCTGTCGTGTCTGGCACCCAGCCCCCAGGCGAGGCGCCAGTCCGGAAAGGGTACGAGGTCTTGCTGAAACTCGAAGTCGTAGCGCTCCGACGTTGCGGTGTAGAAACCCTGTTCCACCGAGGTTCCGGGTGGATACAGTGCCGGGTAGGGTGGTGGCAGGTAGGTCGGCTGGTTCGAGATGTCGACGCTGTAGCTGTCGTCATGTTCGTAGTAGTTGTGAAAAAGATTGATCCTGTATCGATTGCCGGCGGATATGTCCCTTTCCCAGGTCAGTTGTTGGTGATTTGAGCGGATGTCGCGGTCGCGAGGCTTGTTCCATATCTCGCCTGGTTGACCGTCGCTGCCCAGTTTTCCTTCGGTCAGCCCCAGTTGAATGCTGAGACTGTCCGTCGTGCTGATCTGATGGTCTCCGCGGAAGCGGAGGTCGCCAATCCGCTTGTCGTCGTCCACGCGTTCGAAACCATCGTCGGACCGGTATTGTGCGGTCAGCGAGGCCTCCCAATCGCCGAGCGTGCCCCCCCAGCGAGCGACAGCGTTTTGCGTGTCCAGTGAACCGAAGGTGCCGCGCAGATAGCTACCGTTCAGCACAAACGGAGGCCGCGTTATGATGTTGATGCTGCCAAACACCGCGTTGCTCCCGAACGTCGGGGCGTTTGGTCCGCGTACCACCTCGATGCGTTCGATGTCCTCTATCGCGACCCCGAGGGCGCTCCACTCGACTGCGGATACCGTGTTGAGATACACGGATCGGCCGTCCACCATCACCTCCATGCGCCGCGGCCATTGGTCATTGGCCCCGTGGTAGCCGGCGGCGAACACCGCACCGGTCACGTGAGCGACCTGGAAGCCCGGGACCAGACGCAACAGGTCCGGAATCTCCAGCGCGGGTGAAGACTCGATCATCTGCCGATCGATGATGGTTACCGAGATACCCAGCTCCCGCAGCGGCTTTTCCAAGCGCGCGGCGCTCGTGACCTTCGGTATCGCAGCGAAATAATCGTCTTCTGTCGGTAGCCGTTCCGCTGAAGGCGTGGCCGCGTACGATGCGGAAAGCAGCATGCCGGCCGTCAGTGAAGCGAGTATTCGTAACGGATCGCCCACGAGGCGCCCTGCCGACCGATGCGAGGGCCTTGCGCTAATGACGAGACCGCTCACCGCTGCGGCGCTGGCCCGATGCCGCGTTCCCGCGCAAGGACAGCGGCCTGTGTCCGGTTGCCGACGCCCAGCGCGCGCAGGATGGCCGCGACGTGGATCTTGACCGTGTTCTCGGACAGGTCGAGTTCGCGCGCGATCTGTTTGTTCGATTTGCCTTGTCCCAGGCGCTGCAGTACGTCGCGTTGGCGGCCGGTCAGCGCGCGGTGCAGGTCGGTCGTGGGCGTTGCGGGCGGCGCCTCCGCGACGGCTTGGGAGGGCGGCATCGAGCGCGTGGCATTGAGCATGTCGGGCGGGACGTAGATCCCGCCGGCCATGACCAGACGCAGTGCCGAGAGCATCACGTCGGCAGTGGCGGTCTTGGTGATGAAGCCGGCCGCGCCGATGTCCAGTGCCTTTCGCATCTTAGCGGGATCCGTCGAGCCGGAGAGGATCACTACCGGCAGGTCGGGATAGGCGTCGCACACCCGATTCAGCAGACCGAAACCGTCGCTGCCGGGCATGACCAGATCGAGCAGTGCCAGATCGATCGGGTCGTTTTCGGTCAGGCGGGTGGCGACCTCGTCGGCCGTAGCGGCCTCGACGAACTCGACCCCGGACGC
>CBDTXT010000201.1:0-6049 GCA_965364465.1 uncultured Chromatiaceae bacterium | reverse complement strand
CGTGGCGGCCACGGGTACCGACACCGGTGGGTCGATGCGCCAGCCGGCCGCGCTGACCGGCGTCACCGGTCTCAAGCCGACCTATGGGCGTTGTTCGCGGTGGGGCATGATCGCGTTTGCCTCGTCGCTCGATCAGGCCGGCCCAATGACCCGCACCGCCGAGGACGCGGCGCTCATGCTGGCAGCGATGGCTGGGTTCGACGAGCGCGACTCGACCAGCGCACAGCGCCCGGTGGATGACTATGCGGCCGCGCTGGCCACGCCAATCGGAGGTCTGCGTATCGGCGTCGTCAAGGAATTCATGGGCGGCGGGCTCGACGCCGGTGTCGGGGCATCGATCGAGTCGGCGTTGCAGGAATTGGCACGGCTCGGTGCCGAGCTGGTCGAGGTCAGCCTGCCCAACGCGGGTCTGTCCGTGCCGGCCTACTATGTCGTGGCCCCGGCAGAATGCTCTTCCAACCTGGCGCGCTTCGACGGCGTGCGCTACGGCCACCGTTGCGACGCGCCGAAGGACCTGGAAGACCTGTACAAGCGGTCGCGCTCGGAGGGCTTCGGGGCCGAGGTGAAACGGCGCGTCATGATTGGCACCTACGCACTCTCGGCCGGCTATTACGACGCCTACTACCTCAAGGCCCAAAAGGTGCGTCAGCTGATTGCCGACGATTTTCGCCGCGCGTTCGAGCGTTGCGATCTGATCGTCGGGCCGACGGCGCCCGGCACCGCGTTTCGCCTCGGTGAAAAGGCCGACGACCCGGTGTCGATGTACCTGTCGGACATCTACACTATCGCGGTCAACCTCGCGGGCCTGCCCGGTATGTCGATCCCGGCCCCGGCCAGCCAGGGTATGCCAGTGGGTCTGCAGCTCATCGGCGATTACTTCGACGAGGCGCGTCTGCTCAACGTCGCGCACCAACTGCAGCTGGCGACCGACTGGCATCGGCAGGCGCCTGCGGGCTTTGAATAGGAAACCGCGCATGCAATGGGAAACCGTCATCGGGCTCGAGATCCACGCCCAGCTCGCCACGCAGTCGAAGATCTTTTCCGGCTCTTCAACGGCGTTCGGTGCTGCGCCCAACACCCAGGCCTCGCTGATCGACCTGGGCATGCCGGGCGTCTTGCCGGTGCTCAACGAGGGGGCCGTACGCATGGCGGTGCGCTTCGGTAAGGCGATCGGGGCGCAGGTTGCAGAGCGGTCGGTGTTTGCGCGCAAAAATTACTTCTATCCGGACCTGCCCAAAGGCTATCAGATCAGCCAGTACGAGCTGCCGGTCGTCGGCGAGGGCGCGGTCGAGATCCTGCCCGAGGAAGGTTCGACCAAGACCGTCGGCGTGACGCGGGCGCATCTGGAGGAGGATGCCGGCAAGTCCCTGCACGAGGATATCCACGGCATGACCGGCATCGATCTGAATCGCGCCGGCACGCCGCTGCTCGAGATCGTGTCCGAGCCGGACATGCGGTCGGCCAAAGAGGCGGTGGCCTATGCGAAGAAGATCCATCAGATCGTGACCTACATCGGTATCTGCGACGGCAACATGCAGGAGGGTTCTTTCCGGATGGACGCCAACGTCTCGGTGCGCCCGAAAGGCCAGGCCGAGTACGGCACCCGCTCCGAACTGAAGAACATCAACTCGTTTCGATTTCTGGAAAAGGCGATCAATTTCGAAGTCGAGCGTCAGATCGAGCTGATCGAGGATGGCGGCCGGGTCGTGCAGGAGACCCGCCTCTATGACGCCGCCAAGGACGAGACGCGCCCGATGCGCACCAAGGAAGAGGCGAACGACTATCGCTATTTCCCGGATCCGGATCTCCTGCCGGTCGTGATCGACGCGGATTTCATCGCCGAGGTGGTGGCCGGGATGCCGGAACTGCCCGACGCCCGACGTGCGCGTTTCGAATCCAGCTATGGTTTGTCCGCCTACGATGCGGATGTGCTGACCAGCAGTCGGGAGCAGGCCGATTACTTCGAGGTGACCGCCGAGGTCGGGGGCGACGCCAAGCTCGCCGCGAACTGGGTCATGGGTGAGCTCGCGGCCGCGCTGAACAAGGCGGGTCTCGGGATAAACGAGAGCCCGGTCGACGCCGCATCACTGGGCCAGCTGGTCGCACGCATCAGGGACAAGACGATTTCCGGCAAGATCGGCAAGGACGTGTTCGCGGCCATGTGGGCAGGCGAGGGCAGCGCCGACGAGGTCGTCGAAGCTAAAGGTCTCAGGCAGATCACCGATACCGGGGCCATCGAGGTGCTGGTCGACGAAGTGTTGGCGGCCAACCCAGATCAGGTCGAGAATTACCGTCGCGCCGACCCGGCCAAGCAACCGAAGATGCTCGGTTTCTTCGTCGGCCAGATCATGAAGAAGTCGCAGGGCAAGGCGAATCCACAGCAGGTGAACGAGCTGCTGCGCAGCAAGCTCGGCTGATTTTTTGCTCGGGCGCCCGCGATTGCGCCCCGCGTCATGCGTCTTTGCCGGCAGCCCGAGCGCCGCGCGTCGTCGAGCTCGAGCGAGTGACGCCAGTCCGCGTGGCCTTTCTCGAGCCCCTTTGATTTTGCGGGATCCCCCGCTGGAGTTGGTAAGTGCCTGATGAGATCAAGATACGCGTGGCTTCCGAAGGTGACGCCGCGGCCTGGGATGCGTTCGTTGTAGCCCACCCGGACGGCACCTTCTTTCACCGCTATGGATGGAAACGGCTGATCGAATCGACCTATCGCTACCCCGGTCATTATCTGATCGCGGAGCGTGGCGGCGCACTGTGCGGGTTGTTCCCGCTCGGCGAGGTCAAGCACTTGCTGTTCGGCCATTCGCTGATTTCCGTCCCGTTCTGCGTTTACGGCGGTGTGCTGGCAGAAGATGATCGGGTACGCGAGGCGCTCGAGTCGCGGGCGGTGCGGCTGGCCGAGGGTCTCGGGGTGGATTACCTCGAAGCCCGCAACCAATCGCCCGTGCGCGACGATTGGCTGCGCAAGGATGGCCTGTACGTCACGTTCCGACGCGAGATCGGCGAGGATCACGAGGCCAACATGAGCGCGATCCCGCGCAAGCAGCGGGCCATGGTGCGCAAGGGCATCAAGGCCGGCCTGGTCGGCGAACTCGACGACGGCATCGACAATCTCTACCAGGCCTATTCCGAGAGCGTCCGCAACCTCGGAACGCCGGTCTTTCCGAAGGCCCATTTCCGCGCCATACGCAGCGAGTTCGGCGACGATGTGGACGTCGTCACGGTGCGCCACCAGGGTGTCGTGGTCGCGTCAGTGATGAGCTACTACTTTCGCGACCAGGTGCTGCCTTTCTACGGCGGTGGCATCGCGACGGCCCGCAACCTTGCGGCCAACGATTTCATGTATTGGGAAGTGATGCGACGCGCGGCGGAGCGCGGATGCCGGGTATTCGACTTCGGCCGCAGCAAGGTGGACACCGGGTCTTATCGCTTCAAGAAGCATTGGGGTTTCGAGCCCGAGCCGCTCAGCTATGAGTATCACCTGGTGCGTGCCACCGAGATGCCCGACCTCAACCCGAACAACCCGAAGTACCGTTTGTTCATCAATGCCTGGAAGAAGCTGCCGGTGGGCGTCAGCCGGGCGATCGGCCCATGGTTGGCCAAAGGGCTTGCCTGATACGGCAAGCCCGCGGTCGGGTAATTGCCTGCAAGCTCAGTCCGCCAGACAGACCCGGTTGCGACCTGCGTTCTTGGCCTGGTAGAGGGCCTGGTCGGCGCGATTGATCAAATCCATCATGTCTTCGCCCGGCTGGTAGGTCGCCACACCCGCCGAAACGGTTATTTGCCCGAGCGGCTTCTTGTTGTCCGCGCGCACCAGCTGAGCCCCGGCGACCGCCACCCGGATCGCGTCGGCTACCGCCTCCGCGCCTTTGGTTTCGGTCGAGGGCAACAGCACGGTAAATTCTTCGCCGCCGTAGCGCGCGGCGACGTCCCGGCCCTTGATGTTCTTCTGCACGGTCTGCGCGACGAAACGAATGACCCGGTCACCGATAAGGTGCCCGTGGTTGTCGTTGATCGACTTGAAGTGATCGACGTCGATCATCAGCAACGATGGCGGCTTGTCCTGCGGCATCTCGACGATGGCCGCGTTCAGGTGATCCATCAGCGCGAAACGGTTGAACAGGCCGGTCAGTGGATCGGTGATCGCGCGCTTGCGCTCCATCTCCAGCTGTTCCTGCAACTCCTCTATCTCTTTCGATTTGGTCTCGAAGTGCGACTGCATCTTGTGTGTCGCCTGCTTCATCGTATGGGTCTCGCAGACCAGCGACTTCAGCAGCTGCCGAATGTCGTCGAGATCGTTTTTCGTGGCGACGCTGGTGACGAAGCCGCCGAGTGTGCCCTCGTAGGCACCCGCGTCGTTACCGGCCTGGCTGAGCGAACTGCACAGGTCGCTGAGAATCGTGTGCAGCCCGGCGCGCACCTGGTCGACGTTGTCGATGTCGTGTTCGGCGACATACTGCCGGTAAAGCTGCGTATTGATGACCTCGGTGAACTGCCGTTGTTCGCCGATCAGGCGGTCGACCTCGGTATTCAGCTCAGGGTTGTCCCCATTCACATAGCTGTACCAGATCGCATAATTCTGCGGCGTGACGGGTACCCCGTGTCGGGTCATGAGCGGGAGGGCAAGACGCAGGAACTCGGCCGCCCTCTCGGTGCCGGGCGATTCGGCAACGGATGCCATGGCTTCTTGTTTTTGCAGCACAGCAACATCTCCTCCGGTGACCCCACCGCTATCGGTTGTGCGCAAGATAACTTTAATGCCCGAACCGGCGCTGGGCTGCCCGGCACGCGGCCCGTCAAACGGCGCGCTCGGCCATCGCCACCGTGTATTGCCTGCCCTGCTTGAGTTTGCGGTGGTTGCCGAACACCTCGCCGAATGCCCTGGCGATGAACTGACGCAGGCCGCTGATCACGACCACGTAGCAGCGGCCACCGGGCTCGAGGCGGTCCCTGATGTCGTGAAAGAATAGGTAGTAATGCTCCTTGCTGGTCTTCGCCGGGAGATTGGTGACTGCAAGCGTGAATGTCTGTTTCGGCACGTGGCGCAGGCCGTCGCTCAGCATCGCGTGCGCGTTGCCGATTCCGTTCCTGCGCGCATTTGCGTTGGCGTACTCGACCGCGACGAAGTCCTTGTCGACCATCAGGCAGTGACCTTCCGGCGCCGATCTGGCGATCGCCAGGCCGAGCGGCCCATAGCCGCAGCCGAGATCGATCGCACGCTCTTCCGGTCTGATCTCCAGGTGATCGAGCAGCAACCGCGTGCCCTCGTCGATGCCCTTGGGCGAGAACAGGCCCCAGGTCGTGTGGAACAGCAGTCGGTGTCCCAGCAGGGTGTCCTCGAAGATGATATCCCGGCGCAGCCGGTCGAGATCGAGCGGTGGTCTGGGCGTCTTGGGCATGTGCGACTCGCTAGTTGGCAGGCTGGCACTATCGCTGCCAGCCATCAGTGGGATCGTGCGCCGATCAGGCTCCGCGTGGTTTTTCCAATGTGTTCATAACGCGCGGTAACTCGTGCTGGCCGGCGGCAAGCTCTTCCCGCAGCCACCCGGCAATCCGCGGCAGCTGGCGGGTGAACCGCTCGAACCTGTGGCTGCCGCCGGCCTCGGTTATCACGTCTTTGGCGCGATAGAAATCTGCCGCACACCGGTAGTCGAGGACCTCGTCACCCTGCTGCAGCAACACCAGATAGTGTTCGTCCGGCGCCAGGCTGCCGCGTTGCAGCTGCCTCAGGTCCGCGAGGTAATCCGGTGCGACCTCGAACGGCGCGCCGTCGCACCAGCGCTCTTGCCTGCCCAGGTAGTCCTTCAGCAGCTCGTGCGGCCTGACGACCGGGTTGATCAGCACCGTCGGCCGCGGTGCGTGCGCGTTCAGCGCGGTAGCGTAAAAACCGCCCAGCGACGAACCGACCAGCGCATTTACCGAATAACGTTCCAGTATCCCGCGCAGATGCGCAACCGCCCTGTTCGGATGAAACGGCAGGTCCGGCGCGAGCAGCCGGTCGACACCGAAGTACCGGCGTAGCGCGAGCGATTTCTCTCCCCAGCCGCAGCTGCCG
>CBDTXT010000200.1:0-6051 GCA_965364465.1 uncultured Chromatiaceae bacterium | reverse complement strand
CCCCGCTATGGCGCGCGGGCTTGATGAAGGTACCATCGAGGTCGGAGAACGCAAACACCGGGGTCGCGCGCTCACGATGTTGCTCGAAGGCGATATCCTTCATTGTGGTGGTTCCGCCCCGCAAATCTGTGATCTCGATAGCGCCCTCAACGTCGACCGGGAGGATCAGAAAGTGTTCGCGAAAACAGTCCTGCACATCGGGCTGATTGAGGACGGTAGACTTCGACCGATGACAGAGAGGACACTCGTCCATCTCGAACATGATTCAGTATCGCCTGCTTGCCCGCACCGCGTGCCGCCCGAACCTCCTCGGCGAAATCGCCGAAGGTGTCGTTGAAAAAATACCGGCCGGGGTCGCGCGTCGCGTCCACAACGCCGGCGCCGCCCATCGCCGACAGGACCACGCCGAACAGCAGACGCCGCATCATAATTCGTCACTTCGCCCCCGATCTTCCTCGAAGTCTGCGATGAAGGCGCTGATCGCATCCGCCGTGACCTGCCCTACCTGACGCGCAACCACCTCGCCGTCGGGCGCCACAAGGTACGAGGTCGGCAGCCCGTCGACCGGCCCGATCAGCTGCTCGGGGCTGGGCCGCTCCGAAGCGACCAGGATCGGAAAAGAAAGGACCTGCCGCTCAACGAAGCCTCGCAGCTGCGAGCTCTCGATCTCCTCTATGTTTACCCCGAGCACCACCGCCTTGCCGTCGGCCTCTTGGTGGAATACTTCCAGTTCCGGGAGTTCTTCGAGGCACGGAGGGCACCAGGTGGCCCAGTAGTTGACCAGCACCCAGCGCCCGCGATAATCGGAGAGGCTGTGATCCCGGCCCTCGAGATCCGGCAGCGTGAAATCGTCACCCGCCGCGTCGACCGCGCCTGCGGCGAACCACGCCAAAAAGAACAGGAACAGCCATGGCCATGCGGCAAAAAAACGTGTATCAACTCTTGTCATCAGTCGCGACCTTGCCTTTATCAGCGGCTTTGGAAGACGCGCGCGCTTGCCGAAGTGTTCCCCGGCACCGACGCTGTCTGTTGCGATGTCGTGCCCGCGTCCCGCGATCCGGGCAGTCGGCGCAGCCTCTGCGCCACGCTATCGGGAGTCCAGAATGGTAAACGGTCCACCAGCCCAACCCAAGCCCGGGCAATTCAAGGTCCCCGGCACCGCGGTCGCCCGTCATCCCGCAGCGATGCTCGCGCCGCGCGAGGTGCGCCAATGGCTTGGCGGGCTGCCTCTGGCGAACCCGCCGCGCGCCGCGCAGTTGCTGCTGCAACAGCTCCGGCTGGTGGTTCGAGACCCGCAGCCCGGATCACGCCTGGGCACATTGCTGCAGCTCTACCAGGGTCCCATCGACCAGCTGCTCGAGATCGTCAATGAACGCCTGCAGGTCAATCCCGACAGCGCGTTGCCACTCGACCAGCTGGAATACAGCCTGCTCGATCTGCTCAGCGAGCTCGCTTTCGGTCACTTGCGCATGGCCAACGCGACACTCGCCTCCGGCAAACCGGCGGCTGCCGACACCCTCTACCAGGCCATGCGTCTGCTCGAGAACGCGATGAACATCGAGCGACTGCATTATTTTCGGCTTGCCCCGGATCTCTGGCAGCTACTGCTCAACATTTACCTTTATGCCGATGGACAGAAGACTGCCGGCCAGATGATCGACGTCGCGCAACGTCGCCCCGATGACCCGGGCACCATCCAGGGCCTCTTTTTCCGCGCCCTGACCATCAGCCTGTGTGATCCCCATCAGCATCGGCCCGAACAGATTCGGAATTGGCAGCGTTGGTCGGGCTGGCACAGCGCAGCACTGGAAACGACCCTGCTACCGCAGGGGCCGTTCGCGGTGCCGCTGGACATCAGCGGCGTGTTGCCACCGCTGGCCGCCGCCCGCCGCGGCAAACCCGGACCGGACATGCGCTACCTGGCGTTGGATCGCTTTCTGCAGGCGCTGCGGGACGATCCCGGGGCACCCACCGGTCTGCATCAGGCACTCACCGATTTGATCAAAGGCAGGAAGTCATCGGATCAGCGCCAGCACCCGCGTCAGGTACGCAATCACCCGTTCCAGCTGATGCACGGTCTGCGCGACGTCCACGCGCGCCTGGACGCGCTGGTGCAGGGGGTGCCAAACGGCGGCATGGCTGCCGAGGCCGTTCCCTGCCGGCAGCTGAACCAGTCCAAGTCGGGCGCCGCGTTCCGCCTGCAAGGGCCGTTGAATCCGCCACTGACCGTCGGTGAATCGGTGTTGCTGGAGGCCGAGGCCGTCTCAGCGAGTGGCGCAGCGGTCGGTTTTGCCGGGCGCATCCGGCGCCTCGTCGGCAGCGGTGACCAGCAGATAGAGATCGGCGTGGAAAAGCTCTCTGGCCGCCTGATACCGTTGACGGTCACCGGTAATGCGGCAGAGCGCGCCCGCGGGCAGCCAGAGGCCCTGTTGCAGCAGGACTTGGCCGCGGGACGCTACGTACTGATTGCACCGCGCACCCTCTATCGGGAGGGTGACAGCCTGATCGCGGAGGGCAGCCAGCGGCGCCATGAGTTGCGCATGAAGGAATTGCTCGAGGTGGTGCAGCAGACCGCCTATATCGCGGTGGAGGACCACGACACCTGAGGCTCAGTCGTCGCTGCCCACCGAACCGCCCACCGGCTGCAACGGTATCGAATCCGCGCGCTGCAGACGAAAAGCCGCCAACGGTACGTCCAGTGATCGGGCCAGGTCGGTGTTGGCCTGCTGCAGCGTTTCGGCGAGGCGACGATCGACCGGCCAGTCGGGATCGTTTTCACGCGGCAGATCGAACTGGCGACTGGCATAGAGGTCGAGCAAGGTCGCATCGTCGAGGCGACGGGCCAGCGCCCAGCCCCCGTCGCGCGTCATGTGCACCCAGTGCAGTTGCTTGAGTTCCGCGAGCAGATCGTCCAGTTGCGGCTCCATCCAGCGTTTTTGTCGGCTGGCGAGTTCGACCGTTGTCGGCGCCACGCCCTGTGCAGCAGCCTCGTCGAGTGCCAGCAGTGCCGCCACCGCGTCCCCCATCCCGGTCTGGCAGCGTGCCTGATCATGGCTGCTCCAGCGGTAGATGCCCAGGCAATGCGTCAGCTCCGCACCGAGCAGCACGACGATCCAGGACAGGTACAGCCAGACGAGGAAGATCGGGATACTGGCCAACGCGCCGTAAATCGCCTGGTAGGTTGGGAACTGGGTGATGTACAGCCCGAATCCGCGCTTGGCCACCTCGAAAAGGATCGCGGCAAGCACCCCGCCGATCAGCCCGTGCGCCAGGCGCACCCGGCGATTCGGAACCACCAGGTACATCATCGTGAACGCCAGCGCCGACGCGGCGACCGGCGTCAGGCCGAGGAGGCTGCGCCCGAAGCCGGTGCTCGCGGCCTCGCTGAGAATCGGCAGCGAGACGATATACGAGGTGACCAGCACACTCGCACCGATAAGGATGGGCCCGAGCGACAACACAGCCCAGTAGACCATGAACTTGGTCGCGAACCGACGCTGACCCCTGACCTCCCAGATCGCATTCAGCGCACGGTCGATGTTCGCCATCATCAACAGCGCGACGACCAGCAGGGATACCGCACCCAGGCCGGTCAAGCGCGATGCCTTGGCGCTGAACTCGGCGAGGTGTTCCTGCAGCATCTCCCCGGAGGCCGGGACGAAATTGTGAAACACGAAGTCCTGCACGACCTCGAAGACCCGATCCGCCACAGGGAAGGCCGAGAACACCGCCAGCGTGACCGTCATCAGCGGCACCAACGACAACAGCGTCGTGTAGGTCAACGCGGCGGCGTTCTGCGCACCCTCGTGACGCGAGAACCGTTCGGCGACCAGTACCAGGAAGCCTCGCAGCTGGCGCAGGCCCTGCGAAAAACGCGTCAAACTGCCGCGCTGCAGTGTAGTGCTCACAACATCCTCCCCTCGCGATGCTAAAATGCCGCCCCGTCCATCAACGTTCTAAACAGCGGCCCATGACAGTAAGGATTTACCACAACCCGCGATGCAGCAAGTCACGCCAGACCCTGCAACTTCTCGAGGAGCACTCGATCACGCCGGAGGTGGTCGAGTACCTCAAGACCCCGCCAGACGTGGAGGAACTAGCCAAACTACTCGATATGCTTGGGCTGGAACCGCGCGAACTGATGCGTCGCAAGGAGAAAGAGTACAAGGAGAGCGGGGCTGACAGCCCGGACCTGACACGTGACGAATTGATTGCGCTGATGGTGCGGCATCCGAAGCTGATCGAACGCCCGATCGTAGTCAAAGACGGCAAAGCGGCGCTCGGCCGCCCGCCGGAAAGCGTACTGGATATCCTCTCGACATGAGCCATGTACTGGTCCTTTATTACAGCCGCTACGGCGCCACCGCCGAAATGGCGCAGCAGGAGGCGCGCGGCGTCGAACAGGGTGGCCTGGAGGGCCGCGTACGTACCGTGCCGGCGGTGTCCGCCGACCATGAGGCGACCGGCCCTGCCGTGCCGGACAGCGGCGCGCCCTATGCGACCCTCGAGGATCTCGCCGACTGCGCCGGTCTGGCGCTGGGCAGCCCGACACGCTTCGGCAACATGGCGGCGGCGATGAAGTACTTCCTCGATGGCACCGGCGGTCTGTGGATGAAGGGTGCACTGGCCGGCAAGCCGGCCGGTGTGTTTACCTCGACCAGCAGCATCCACGGCGGTCAGGAGACAACGCTGCTCTCGATGATTCTGCCCCTGATGCACCACGGCATGCTGATTACCGGCCTGCCCTACTCGGAACCCGAATTGCTGCAGACTCGCGAGGGCGGCACGCCCTACGGACCGTCGCACCTCGCCGGGCGTGACAGCAAGCTGCCGCTGACCGCATTCGAAAAAAGCCTCTGCCAGGCGCTGGGCCGGCGGCTGGCCAGGGTCGGTAGCGCGCTGCGGAACAGCGAGTGAACAGACGCGTCGCGCGCGCGATCTCGCTTGCCAGTTATCTCGGGCTGATCGGCTGGGTCATGGCCTGGATCATGTTTTTCGGTGACGTTGCACGTGAGCACATCTCGTTCTCGCTGCTGGTCTTCGTCGGCCCGCTGCTGCTGCCGCTGCGCGGTGTGCTGGCGGGCCGCGACAAGGCGCTGATCTGGGGCGCCCTGGTCGGCCTGCCGTACGCGGTGCACGGTGGCGTCGAGGTCTGGGCCGACCCGGAGCAGCGCTGGTTGGGCCTGGTCGAGGCCGCTCTCAGCCTCGCCTACCTGGTGAGTTCGGCCCTGTTCATCCGTTGGCGCGCCGAGGATAGAAGCCCTGGATGAGCAAGCAGCTGCCGCTGGCCCTCGGCCTGCCACATACGCCCAGTCTGAAGGATTTCGTGATCGGCCAGAACCAGGCCGTGATCGACGCGCTTTCGCGTTGTCTCGACGGCCAGGGCCAACCGCTGGTCTTCCTGTCGGGCGCAAGCGGCTGCGGCCGCACCCATCTGCTGCTCGGCGAGTGTGCCGCCGCGCAGCAGGCGGCGCTGCAATGCGCCTACCTGCCCCTGTCCGAGCACGCCGATCTGAGCACGGCGATGCTCGATGGCCTCGAGGCGCTGGACCTGGTCGCCGTTGACGATGTGCATGCAATTGCCGGCGATGGGGCCTGGGAGCTGGCGCTGTTCAACCTGTTCAACCGCTGCCGAGAACGGGCGACGCGTATGCTGTTCAGCGCCGACCGGGGACCGGCCGCGCTCCCGCTGGAGCTGCCCGATCTGCGCAGCCGTCTCAGTTGGGGATTGACCCTGGTTGTGCAGGGGCTGGACGACAACGGCCGACTCGAACTGCTGCATTCGCTGGCCGCGCGACGCGCATTGAAGATGCCCGAGGAGGTCGCCCGCTATCTGCTGGACCGAAGCCCGCGTCATACCCGTGACCTGATTAGTATCGTCGAGCGCCTGGATCGTGCCTCGCTGGCCGAGCAGCGGCGTCTCACGGTCCCGTTCGTTCGGGACAGCCTCGGTCTAGCGTGAGCACGGGTCGATGCGCGCCGGCTGCCGCCTACGGGTGATCCGGCATCATCGGCCACAGGTGACGTTCAGAGACCGCCCAGATACACCGG
>CBDTXT010000199.1:0-6069 GCA_965364465.1 uncultured Chromatiaceae bacterium | reverse complement strand
GCGGATACGTCAGGCACGGCGGGTGTCGATGCCCGGGGGTTATCCGACGGCCGCGGCGCTGGGCTTCCTTCCGCTGGTCGAGAACGGCTTGGTGGATAGCGGCGCCCTGGTCGCAGACTGCAAATCCGGGGTTAGCGGTGCGGGGCGTGGCGCCAAGGTCGACACGCTGATGGGCGAGGTCGGAGAGAGCTTTAAGGCCTATGCGGTCGATGGGCACCGGCACCTGCCCGAGATCAAGCAGACCCTGTCCGGGGTGGTCGGGCAGCCGGTCGGGTTGACCTTCGTCCCTCATCTGGTCCCGATGATTCGCGGCATACATGCGACGCTTTACGGTCGCCTGGTCGTTGATCAGGGCGAACTGCAGCGCTTGTATGAGGCGCGTTACGCGGCCGAGCCGTTCGTCGATGTGCTGCCGGCCGGGAGCCATCCGGAGACACGCAGTGTGCGCGGGGTCAATCATTGCCGAATCGCGCTGCATCGGCCGCAGGCCGGGGATACCGTCGTCGTGCTTTCGGTGATCGACAATCTGACCAAGGGCGCGGCGGGCCAGGCGGTGCAGAATATGAACCTGATGTTCGGATTCGATGAGCGGTGCGGTCTCGAGCAGGTCGCGCTTCTACCATAGACGTCATGGGCAAGGTAAAGCCAATACGGGTGACAACGCCTCGCATCATTCAGCCGGGAGAGGGCAGGGGGCGTCCGTGGCTTTGGCTGTTGCTACTGTTCGCACTGGGCGTCTGGTCATGGCAGGTATTCCAGTTCGGTCAGCAGCGCGCCGGCCTCGATGTGGGTCAGTCGGGGCAGCTGGAGGAACGGCTGAATCAGCGGATCGCCGAACTCGAAGCAGAGCGCGACGCGCTGCGCGCGGCGGCGGCCCGTTTCGAACGCGCCGGTCAAATCGACCGAGCCGCGGCCGCCGGGGTCAAATCAGAAGTCAGGGCATTGCAGGAAGAACGCGCCGAACTCAAGCGCGAGGTGGCGTTCCTCAAGACGCTGGTGTCGGGGAGCGAGGGCAAGGATCTCAAGCTCGAAGACTTCCGGCTGACCGAGGCAGGCGAGCGTGACTATCTGTTAGAGGTGACCCTGGCCAAGGGCACCGAAGATCCGGCGACCGTTAGCGGCCAGGTCATCTTGCGCGTGAAAGGCAAGACCGACGGGCGGTCGAAGACGCTGGGCATGGGGACCTTGACCAATGGCAAGCGCGACAATATCGGTATACGGTTCAAGAACTTTCAAAAGCTCAAGACGCAGCTGCAGTTGCCCAGCGGTTTCGAGCCGAGCGTGATCGAGGTCGGCGTGACTACCGATGGCAAGGCTTTCAAATCGTTCGAACAGGCCTTTGATTGGAAGGTGTCGGATGCCTGATCGATCCTTATCGCGAGGAAATTGACGAGATGGCACGAGGCAAACGTTTCAAGGCCCCCAAGGTGGCGACGGTGATTGGTCAGGGCACAGTGATCAGGGGTGACGTCGAGTTCGCAGGTGGTTTGCACCTGGACGGTGCCATCACCGGCAACGTCGTCGGCAGCACAGATACGCGTGCGACCCTGACGATCAGCGAGCAGGGCGCGGTAGAGGGCGATGTGCGGGTGGAAAACCTCATCCTGAACGGGACCGTGACCGGTGACGTCCATGCAGACGGACACACCGAGTTGGCGCCTGATGCGCGCGTGATCGGGACGGTCTATTATCGATTGCTGGAAATGGCGATGGGGGCGGAGGTCAACGGCCAGCTGGTACACATCGAGGAGCAAGAGGCGCAGGCTGAGGCGTCGCGCCCAGAACCCTACGAGGACCAGGCCGTGACGCTCCCCGAAGGTGGCGACGTCAATACTTGACTAAATTGATCAGGAAAAGCATACTGATTCGGAAATCGGGGGCGATCCCCGAGGCTCAATAAAAGCAGGTGGTTGCATGACTGAACAAGCAGTGGAAAGTGTGGAAAGTACCGATGCCCTGGTTTTCACCTCGGCCGCCGCGAAGAAGGTATCCGAACTGATTGCCGACGAAGGTAACCCGGATCTGATGTTGCGGATCTATGTTCAGGGTGGGGGTTGTTCGGGCTTTCAGTACGGTTTCACGTTCGACGAAACCGTCAATGAAGGCGATGAGCGGGTGATTACCGATGGCGTGACCCTGCTGATCGACCCGATGAGCATCCAGTACCTGATGGGCGCGGAGGTTGACTACTCCGAGGGCCTGCAAGGCGCGCAGTTCGTGATTCGCAACCCGAACGCGACAACGACCTGCGGTTGCGGTTCTTCCTTCGCGACCTGAATCGCCAGACGGACGGCGTCGGTCTGCTCGTATCGGACGACGCCTCCGCCTCTGTCGGCCGACGGGCTAGAGGTGTCGTCTGACCGCGACCACGTCCGGGTCGTTCCTGTCGTGCACCTTGCGGAATCCCAACGCGGTGCACAGCCGTAGCATCTTGCTGTTGTTCGACAGCACCTCTCCCTCCATGATCTCGATCCCGCGGTCGCGTGCCACCGTCATGAGGCGCTGCATCAACTGCCTGCCGATCCCCCGCTGCTGCCAGGCGTCGGCGATCGTCAATGCGAACTCGCAGGACTGCTTGTCCGGATTGCTCACGTAACGGGCTACACCGAGGATGCGCGCCTCGGGGGTGTGTTCGTTGATGACGGCGACCAGTGCCATCTCTCGGTCATAGTCGATTTGGGTGAAGCGGGCGAGCATCAAGGGCGTCAGCTTGTCCATGCTCTGCATGAAGCGGAAATATTTGCTTTCGGCCGACAGATTCTGCACGAAATCCTGCTCGATCTCGGCATCTTCCGGTCGAATCGGCCGGACCGTGACGTCCGTGCCGTCTGGTAGCTGCCAGCTGGTCTCGAGTTCCGGCGGATAAGGATGAATCGCCATGTGGCCGTAGTGCGCGGTGCTGGTCCTGGGTGATGCGA
This sequence comes from uncultured Chromatiaceae bacterium, assembly GCA_965364465.1. Classification (GTDB taxonomy): domain Bacteria; phylum Pseudomonadota; class Gammaproteobacteria; order Chromatiales; family Chromatiaceae; genus Thiosocius. The sequence goes on along the minus strand of CBDTXT010000199.1, from coordinate 3,151 downwards.
CAACAATCCGCGCATCCACCGCGATGACGCCGGTGTCGTCGATCAGCAACGGATTGATGTCGAGTTCGCGAACCTCGGGCAATTCACAGGCGATCTCTGAGACCCGCTGCAGCACATCGATCAGTTTGGAAGTGTCTGCCTGCGGCAGATTGCGGAACTGCTGCAGGAAGCGCGCAGCGCGGGTCCCTCGTATCAGTTCACGGCTCAGATACTCGTTCAGCGGCGGCAACGCCAGCTGGGTATCCGCAAATATCTCGACCGCGGTACCGCCCGCGCCGAAGCTGATGACAGGGCCGAACACCGCATCGTGCGCAATGCCTATCATGATCTCGCGTGCGTGCGGGCAGTCCAGCATTGGTTCGATTGTCACGCCGGGCACCCGGGCCTTCGGGGCCAGCTTTTTCACGCGATCCATCATCTCGCGAAACGCAGTGCGCACCGAGCGTGGCTCGCGAATGTTCAGTTTTACGCCGCCGACGTCCGATTTGTGCGTGATGTCGGGCGAGTTGATCTTCATCGCGACCGGCAATCCGACCCCCTCTGCCGCGATCAGTGCCTCGGCGGCCGAGGTGACGTTGATGCTCGGTGAGGTCGGGATATGGAACGCCTTCAGTATCGCCTTGGCCTCGGCATTGCTCAGCGTATAACGGCGCTCGCCCATTGCGTGTTCAATGATCAGGCGGGCGCCCTCGACATCCGGCTCGCGGTGTTTGGACAATGGTGTCGGGGCCTGCAGCAGCGCCTTCTGATTGCGGCGGTAGCAGGCAAGGTAACCGAAGGCGTCGACGCCGCCCTCCGGGCTGCTGAAATGCGGGAGGCCTGCCCCCGCGAATCGCCGTCGGCCCTCCTGGACCAGGTTTTCGCCCATCCAGCACGCGAGTACCGGCTTATCGGATTCGCGGGCGGCCGCAATGACGCCCTCGGCACACGCGGTCGGGTCGGTCATCGCCTGGGGCGTCAACAAGGCAAGCAGGCCGTCGACGTTTTTATCGGCCAGGAGGATCTCGGTTGCAGCGCGATAGCGCGTGCTGTCGGCGTCTCCCAGAATGTCCACAGGGTCGCTGTGCGACCAATACGCCGGCAGTACCTGCCCCAGCCTTTCGACCGACGCCGTGGACATCTCTGCCAGCGGGACCTGCAGGTCACTGGCGCGGTCGGCCGCCATCACGCCGGGTCCGCCGCCGTTGGTCAGTATGGCCAGTCGCGGTCCTTCGACACGCGTGCCGGACGCGAGGGTTTTGGCCGCGGCAAAAAGCTGGCTGACAGTCTGCACACGCACCGCGCCAGCGCGCTGAATCGCCGCGTCGAATACGTCGTCTGCGCCGACCAGCGCCCCGGTATGGGATACCGCCGCGCGGGTCCCGCTCTCACTCCGCCCCGATTTGACCACGATGACCGGTTTCAGGCGTGCGGCCACACGGAGTCCGCTCATAAAGGAGCGCGCATCGGACACCCCTTCGACATACAGCAGGATGCTCTTGGTCTCGGGATCCACCGCCAGATAGTCGAGGACGTCACCGAAGCCCACGTCGGCAGTGGCACCGAGCGACGCTACCGCCGAATAACCAAAGCCGTTCGAGTCCGCCCAATCCAATAGCGCGGTGCAGAAGGCGCCTGACTGCGCGACCAGCGCTACCTGACCCGGCTTGGCACCGCTCTTGGCGAAGGTCGCATTCAGGCCCACCCGCGGGCGAATCACGCCAAGGCAGTTCGGGCCGACAAGCCGGACGTCGAAGGTTCGGGCGACGTCGACGATCTCGCTCTGCAGCGCCTGGCCGCGCTTGCCAACCTCCGCGAAACCCGCCGAGATCACCACCGCGGACCCGACGCCGCGCTCTGCGCACTGCCGGATGACATTCGGGATCGCAGCTGCTGGAATGGCGATCACCGCCAAGTCGATCGGATGGTCGATGTCGGAGATCGTGGCGTATGCCTTGAGCCCCTGCACTCGGGCATGCTTCGGGTTGACGGGATAAATTTCGCCCCGGAACCCACCTTCGCGCATGTTGCGCAGCACCTGGGCACCGACCGAGGACTCGCGATCCGATGCACCGACAATGGCAACCGACTGGGGCTCGAACAGCTTGTTCAGGTAGTGTTTTTTCATCTCGCAACTGCTCCGGATGGGCCGGTAGGGACGGTCGGTGTGCGTTCGACGACGCCACGCGGGCGCCGACAGGCAGCCATGGTGCACTGCAACATAAGGTTCGGCAAGAGAAATCAAAAGTTGAGGACATCAAGATGTCGATAGCGTATATCTCCCACAGCGACTGCCAGTTGCATGACATGGGGCACCATCATCCCGAACAGCCGGCACGGCTGAGCGCAATCAACGACCGACTGATCGCGACCGGGCTGGAGATGATCCTGCATCAGTACGATGCGCCGCTGGCCGCACGTGAGTCGCTCGAGGCGGTGCACGATGCTGCCTATATCGACGAGATCCAGGCGGTGGCCCCATCGGAGGGCATTGTCTGGGTCGACGGCGACACGGCAATGAACCCTCACTCCCTGAACGCGGCGCTGCGCGCTGCCGGCGCGGCGGTGTTGGGCGTCGACCTGGTGATGGGTGGGCGGGCGAAGCAGGCGTTTTGCGCGGTGCGCCCACCGGGTCACCACGCGGAGCGACACCGCGCGATGGGGTTTTGTCTTTTCAACAATGTTGCGGCTGGCGCCGATCACGCGCTCAACCGGCACGGACTGGAACGCGTCGCCATCGTGGATTTCGATGTGCATCACGGCAACGGAACCGAAGACATCGTCGCCGGGGATGAGCGCCTGTTGTTCTGCTCCACCTTTCAACATCCGTTCTACCCTCACTCCGGATACGACAGCAAGGCGACGAACGTGGTTGACGCGCCGCTCGCTGCGGGCAGCAATGGGACGGCGTTTCGCGAGACGATCGAGGCCCGCTGGTTGCCGCGGCTGGAGGCGTTTGCACCGGAGCTCGTGATGATCTCGGCCGGATTCGATGCGCATCAGGCCGACGACATGGCAGGTCTGAGGCTGATCGACGCGGATTACGCCTGGGTGACTCGTCGGCTGTGCGAACAGGCCGAGCGCAGCGCGCAGGGTCGGATCGTGTCGTCACTCGAGGGGGGCTACGACCTGCACGCGCTGGCGCGTTGTGTCGAGGCCCATCTGAAGGCCT
>CBDTXT010000198.1:0-6069 GCA_965364465.1 uncultured Chromatiaceae bacterium | reverse complement strand
TCAAAGCCTGTTTTCCAATCACGGCCGTTCGCCTGGTGAGATTTTCGGGCTAGCGCGCGGACTCGGCCGTGTCGGTCGCGTCAGCGGCGGCGGATTGCAGCGCGATCACCTGGCTTGCGTTCCACCGGCCACCGCCGGGGGCAGGCCGGGCCAAGTCATTCCAAAGCTGCGCGGCCTGTTCGGGTGAGACCCGATTCTGGTCCAGCTCCGCGGCTTCACGACGCAGCGCAAGCAGGTAAGGTTGTTCACCGGTGAGCTGGATGAGCTGCGTGATGTCGAGCTGCTCGCCGCGTCGCTCGGCCAGCGATTCGAGCACATGTTCTGGCGAAAGGCTGTTCAGCAGGTCGGCCGCCAGGCGTGCCAGGTCCTGTTGTTGGCCGGGATAGCGCAAACGCAGCCTGATCCCGCTGAGCCGCTGGCGCACCAGCGGCACCACCTCGCGTGTCGAGGCAGTGGCAAGCAGGGGGAACGCGTTGTTGAAGCGGTCAATGGCATCCGCGGCCGCGTTCGCGGTGTCGATGCGCCTGCGCGCATCGCAGGCCGGCAACCACTCCCCGCCGAACTGGATCATCGCCTCTGCATCGTTTTCCTGGTCGCTGCTCATCTTCGGTGCTGCGTCGGTCCGAACTGTCCTGCCTGAAGCCGGACATCGGCCGCGCCGGTGTGCACTTGAGTCGCCGGCGGGGCAGTGGTCCCCGAGCACCTTATCAGGCCGGCAGCGTTACGCGGATCCTGGCGCCACCGAGCGGCGAGCGGTCAATCGCCAGTTCACCCCGATACTGCCTGACGATCTCGCTGACCACCGCAAGCCCGATCCCCTCACCGGGATGGCGAAGATCGGCGCGCTCGCCGCGCCGAAGAATGCGCTCCGCGGCGGACGCCGGCACGCCGTCGCCGTCGTCCTCGAACGTCATCGCCACATGGCCATGCTCGGGCCAGCCCCTGACCCGCACCCGATGGTGGCAATGCTTGTACGCATTCTCCAGCAGGTTGCCTAACAGCTCGAACAGGTCGCCCTCGTCGGCTCGCAACAGCAGCTGGGCCTCGACCTCGATGGTGCAGTCGATGCCGCGCTCCAGATGTACCTTGTCCAGGCTGGAGATCAGTCGGCGCAGGATCGGTGCCACGGCGATCGGTCGTGTCACCCCACTGCCGCCGGCCACCGCGGCCCGCTGCCGCTGGTAGCTGACGATTTCGTCGATGCGCTGCGTCTGCTCGTCGAGCAGGCGGCGCAGGTCCGGGTCGGTCGCCTGGTTGCCCGCGCCGCGCAGCACCGCGAGCGGTGTCTTCAGGCTGTGTGCTAGATCGGCAAGGCTGTTCCGCACCCGTTCCTGGCGCTGCCGGTTCTGCTCGATCAGCGCGTTCAGATTGGCGGCCAGCCCGCTGAGCTCGATTGGGACCGGGCCCTCGACGCTGGCGCTATTGCCGTTCTCGATCTCTCTCACCGCGGCACTCATCTCGCGTAGCGGGGCCAGGCCCCAGCGCGCGAGCAGCAACTGCGCGCCCAGCAGCAGCAGTGCGACCCCGCCCAACGATCGCCAGAGCGTGTTGCGGAAGTCCGACAGCTCTGTCTGCAGTCCCCTGTTGTCCAGCGCCACGGTCAGCGAGTAGGGAATTGCGTCGCCGTTGTCGTCCTCCCAGGCGATGCCCTGGTCGAACACCGCCAGTTCAGGGCCGAAGCGGAAACGCGTGTCGCCGGGAGCGCTGGGATTCACGAGCTTTCCGTCGCGCCCGACCAGCGAGCCTGACCGCCAGCGATAGCTGCCGGATTCGCCCTCGACCTCGGCGTACAGCCCGGAGTCCGGTCGGTTGAAGTCCGGTGCCCCGAGCGCTTCCGGCAGCCGCATGCGTCCTAGCGCGTCCGGCTCGGCCGCGGTCAGTAGCGTGTAGATGTAGGCCTGCAGCCGCTCGCGGGCCGCGCTCTCGGTGCTCGCGCGATAGGCACGGTCCAGCGCGGTCGCGGCAAGCCCGAGGAACGCAGCGAGAATGATCAGATGGCTGACGAGCAGGCGGCGCGTGATCGAGCGATTCGGGGTCACGCGCCGTCCGTCAGCAAACGGTAGCCGCGACCCCGCAGTGTCTCGATCGGCTTGCAATCGCCGTCCGGGTCGACCTTGCGTCGTATACGTCCGATCAGGACTTCGACTACGTTGCTGTCGCGGTCGAAGTCCTGATCGTAGATGTGCTCGGTCAGTTCGGTCTTGGACACCACTTCGCCGGCATGCAGCATCAGGTATTCGAGGATCCGGTACTCATGGCCGGTCAGGTCGACTTGCCTACCCTGGCTGAGCACGGCCTGGGTGGCGGTGTTGATCTCGAGGTCCGCAGAACGCAGTATCGGGCTCGCATGGCCCGCGGCGCGCCGCAGCAGCGCGTTGATCCGTGCCAACAGTTCCTCGGCATGAAACGGCTTGGTCAGATAGTCATCGGCGCCACTCTCCAGGCCCTCGACCTTGTCCTGCCAGGCGTCCCGTGCGGTCAGGATCAGAATCGGAAAAGGCCGTTGCAGTATGCGCAGCCGGCGGATCAGTTCGATCCCGGAAATACCCGGCAGGCCGAGGTCGATGATCGCCAGATCCATCGGGTACTCGCGGCCGAGGAACAGGCCCTCCTCGCCATCTGCGGCCGCGTCCACCGAATAGCCCCTCGCTTCGAGTTGATCGACGAGTTGGCCGCGCAGCCTCGGTTCGTCCTCGACCAGCAGAATGCGCATCGGTTCAACGCCTCGGGTGGCGGCGCTGGTGGCGTCCGGATTCCGGATCCACCCGCAGGCGCTTGACCCTTCCCTCGTCGGTCAGGATACGAATGTTGTAGGACTCGCGGCCGCCGCGCCGGTCCGTGTCCGCGGACAGCACCCGCCCGGGATAGCGATCGCGGGCCTCCGACACCGCCTCGTCGAGGGACTTGCGTCGGTCGCCATGCGCAGCTGTCGCTGCATCGCAGAGTGCCGCGACAATCAGCACCAGGGGTAGCTTTCTGATCCTGCAGTTGCGCATTGACCTCAGTCCGCTCGCTCGTTCGGGCCGGCGGCCAGGCCGCCTGACATTGCGGCGAACCACCTAGGAATACTTTACACGCTCAGCGCACCGATCCGCGTGCCGCACCCAGTGAGTTTCATCCGCTCCTGCCGCCGGGTCGTAGAGCGCTAGACTGGGCGCTGTTGCCTGAACCCCGCCTGAACAGCGCACTCGTCAGCGTGCACGCCGCAGCAGGCTGAGCAAAAACAGCGTCAGGCTGGCCGTCACGATCGAGGGCCCGGCCGGGGTGTCGAGCAGGAAGGATGCGCTCAGCCCGAGGCCGACCGCGACCGCACCGATCAGCGCGGCGATCACGGCCATCTGTTCGGGACCCCGGCTGACGCGTTGTGCGGTCGCCGCCGGGATGATCAACAATGCGGTGATAAGCAGCACACCGACCAGTTTGATGGCCCCGGCGATGACCAGTGCAACCAGCAGCATGAAGGCCAATTTGACCCTTGCCAGATTGACCCCGTCGACTGCCGCCAGCTCGGCATGCACGCTGATATTCAGCAGGGGTCGCCAGATCGAGATCAGCGCAGCCAGGCTGAGCAGCGCACCCGCCCAGATCCACAGCACATCGCGGTCGCTGACCGCCAGGATGTCGCCGAACAGGTAGGCCAGCAGGTCGACCCGCACATCGTCGCGGAAGCTTATTGCGACCAGACCGACCGCGAGAGAGCCGTGGGCGAGGATACCGAGCAGTGTATCGCTCGCCAGCCGGGTGCGTTGCTGCAGGAACAGCATTGCCGCCGCAATGAACAGTGCCAGCAACAGCACGCTGAGCTGCAGATCCAGTGTCATCAGCAGACCCAGCGCGATGCCGAGCAGTGCCGAATGCGCCAGCGTGTCGCCGAAATACGCCAGCCGCTGCCAGACCACAAATACCCCGAGTGGACCGCTGACCACGCTGAGCGCGAGCCCGGCGGCCAGTGCGCGGAGCAGGAAATCATCCATGGTCGTGTCTGCCGTTCCCAGGCACCACGTCCCCATGCAGGTCGTGTTCGTGGTCGTGGTGATGGGTGTACACGGCTAGTGTCTTGGCATCTTTCGCGCCGAACAGATCGAGATAGGCCGGATGTTGGCTGACCGCATCGGGATGACCGGAGCAGCAAAGGTGACGGTTGATGCACAAGACCTCGTCGGTAGCTGCCATCACCAGGTGCAGGTCATGCGAGACCATCAGCACCGCGCAATCGCGCGCGTCGCGCAGCTGAACAATCAGCCGGTACAGTTCGGCCTGACCATTGACATCGATACCCTGGACGGGCTCGTCCAGGACCAGCAGGTCAGGATCGCCGAGCAACGCACGGGTCAGCAGTACGCGCTGGGTTTCGCCACCCGACAGGCCCTGCATCGGGCGATCCAGCAAATGCTGCACGCCGACCTGGTGTGCGTTCTGCCGCAGTGCGGCGGCATCCTTGTGAGCCAGCGTGAGAAAGCGCCGCACCGTCAGCGGCATGCCTTCCGGCAGGCTCAGGCGCTGCGGCATGTAGCCGACGCGCAGGCCGGGGGCACGCTCGATCTTGCCGCTGCTCGGTTCGAGCAGCCCCAGGGCCAGCCGCACCAGGGTCGTCTTGCCGGCGCCGTTCGGGCCGATCAGCGTGAGGATTCGACGTCGTCGGACCTCGAGGTCGATGTCTCTGATCAGTTCGCGACCGCCCACCTCGACGCCCAGATTGCGTCCCACGATCAGTTGTTCAGGTGTCATCGTCCCGCCTCGCGCAAGCTGGGCAGAGCCCCGCGATCTCGACCGTCTGTTCGCGGATTCGGAAGTTCATCTCCTCGGCATTCTGCCGGATGCGCCGGTTCAACGAATTGTCGGCCTGTTCCACCGCGACACCGCAACGGTCGCAAAGGAAGATCTGCGCCATATGCTCCTCGCCGGGATGGCGGCAACCGACGAAGGCGTTACGCGAACTGACCCGATGCGCCAGGCCGTGTGCCAGCAGAAAATCCAATGCCCGGTAAACGGTGGGCGGCGAGGGCTTGCGGCCTTGCGCCGCGAGCTGCTCGAGGATCTCGTAGGCGCCGCTCGGCCGATGGCTTTGCCAGATCAGCTCCAGCACGCGCCGCCGAATCGGGGTCAGCCGCAGCCCGTGTGCCGCGCACAGCCTTTCCGCGCCGCGCAGTGCGTTGCGCACGCAGGCGTCGTGGTCGTGCCCCGACGCCGGAAAGCTGAGGCCCTCGAGGCGCATCAGGGTTCGGTCCCGCGCAGGCAGCCGCTGAGCCGGCCGGCGAGCGCCCGCATCATCGCCTCGTAGGCGTCCGGTCCGGGCGCAAAATCGGCCCCCAGTGGGTCCAGTACCACGTGACGCACGTCCAGATCCTCGCTGAGCATCTCGACCAGCCTGGAAGAGTACTGCGGTTCGGAGAACAGGCAGTGCACCTGATCGGCGGCCAAGCGCTTGCGCAACGCTGCCAGGTGGCGGGCGCCGGGTTCGCGTTCCGGGTGCGTGGTGACGCTGCCGGACGAGTGCAGCTCGTAGCGCCGTTCCAGGTACTGGTATGCGTCGTGGAACACCAAGAAGTGGCCTGTGATGCCGGAAAACTCGTCCCGCAGCTGCTGATCCAGCAGCGACAGACGGCGCCGCAGCTGCGCGGCGTTGTCGCTGTAGCGCGCCCCGTTCACCGGATCGATTGAGGCCAGGGTCTGGGCGATGGCATCGCCCATTGCAATCGCGTTGGCCGGTGACAACCAGACATGCGGGTCAATTGCGTGGTCATGGTTGGGCGCCGGCGCAGATGCCGTGTGCAGGTCGCGAGCGGCCAGCCGGTCGATACCCGGCAGGTCGAGCATCGCAACTGCGCGTGTCTGCTCGAGCCCGGGGATCATGCGCTGCAGCGGTAGTTCGAGCGTCGGACCGATCCAGAACAGGACCTGTGCCGCGTGCAGCCGGCGCGCGTCTGATGGGCGCAGGCTGAAGTGATGAGGGGATTCGCCGCCGCGCAACAGGAGTTGTGGCGTGCCCACGCCCTGCATCACGGCAGCGACCAGCGAGTGTAGCGGCGCAATGCTGGCGACCACGGTGGGTGCCGCATTCACCCGCGA
>CBDTXT010000197.1:0-6078 GCA_965364465.1 uncultured Chromatiaceae bacterium | reverse complement strand
TCAGGAAACACGCGCGTGAGAACGAAGGGAAGAATTTCATCCTGGAATGATGAAAAGGGGTATGGTTTCATTTCCCCTATCGCAGGGGGTGCCAGGGTATTCGTACACATCAAGGGCTTCGCAAATCGAAGCCGCCGGCCAGCGGTCGGTGATGTCGTAAGCTATTCGCTGTCTGCCGATGCGCGCGGTAGGCCTCGCGCCGAAGAGGCCACCATTGCCGGTGTCCCGAAAGGCGCGAAGCCCAAACGATCCGCCGGCGTCCTGCCGTACCTGATGGCGGTGGGCTTTTTGCTGCTTGTCGTTGGCGCAGTCACGCTATCGGCAATGCCAGTCACTGGCCTGCTGTTCTATGTCGTCGTCAGTTTCATCACGTTCGCTGCATATGCCTTTGATAAAATGGCGGCTCAAAAAGGGGCTTGGCGTACGAGTGAGAGTACGCTGCACCTGTTGGCTCTCGTTGGCGGTTGGCCAGGCGCGCTGATTGCGCAAAGGCGATTGCGGCATAAATCGAGAAAGCAACCGTTTCGGGCCGTCTTCTACCTAACCGTTATACTGAACTGCGCGGCATTTGTCTGGCTATTGACTCCGGAGGGTGCAAAGGCATGGCAATCTTTCGCTTCCATGATCGTGTGAGGGCGAACGGTCGGGCCATTCGTCGTTGCGCTCATCACCCGGTCGGCCAGCACGCCGTGCACGACGTCGCCTTGGTCGCGCGATCGGCGCCACGCACTCGGCGCCGCCCGATCGGCGTTTAGCAGCAAGCGATGCGTATTCGGAACGCAACCCGTTCGGATCTCGACGCTATTCGCGAGGTCCATCGGTCCGCGTTTCCCGAAGCCGAGAGGGCGTTGGTCTCGGAGCTTGCGATCGACCTGTTTTGCGAGGAATCGATTCCACAGACTGTATCGTTGGTGGCTGAAACCGATGGCGTCGTCGTTGGTCACGCCGCTTTCAGCCCTGTGAGCATCGAGGGCAGTGCGGCGCTGATGGGCTATATTCTGGCGCCCCTCGGTGTCAGGCCGGCCTTTCAAAAGCGTGGCATCGGGGCAGAACTGGTGCGGAGTGGCCAGCAACTGTTGACACAGACGGGCGTGCATATCCTCTTCGTGTATGGCGACCCCGGGTACTACGGCAGCTTGGGCTTTGGCGCCGAGCCCGCGGATCGGTATATGCCGCCCTACCGGCTTCGGTATCCTTTCGGCTGGCAGGCCATCGTTCTCAATCGTTTCAGCATTGAAAGCACATCGAGAAAGGTACGCTGCGTCGCTTCCTTGTGCGATCCGGTGCTTTGGTAACCACGCTGACAGCAACAGGGTTCAGCGGGCGCGGGCGGTAGGCTTTAGACTTTTCAGCGTTCAGCGTTCAGCGTTCAGCGACGGACGCGGACGCGAGGATGTTCTGCGGGTTGCGTCGAAGCTGGGTGCGGGCGGGGAAAGGTGATTTCGAATACCAAACTTCTTTTTGCTACCGGGGCAATGAAAAATGGGAAGAGAAACCAGATTATTCAAGAGTCAGGAAAGAAAGAGTCGAGAAGAGGTAACTGACTTTCTTCGCCAACTGGCCGACAGAATCGCCGATGGTAGAGTCACGCTAAGTCAAGGGGGCGAAGACATCGTCTTGCAGTTGCCACGAAGCATGGTGCTCGAAGTGCAGGTGGAAGATGAAGAAAAAGGGGAAAAGGGGATTCAGCATAGCCTGGAGCTGGAGTTCAAATGGTTTGACCGCGAGCAGGGAGAGCAAACCGGTCCCCTGGAACTGAAATGATAAAGCCGCAATCGATTACGCCATTGTATTGTCCGCCCGGTGGATCGGCTTGAACCATCGGGTTGATCGGGCCCACGCCAAAACGACCTGCGTTGGGGTGAGATGCGTACGCGACGCAATGGCGCCTGCGATGGTGATGACCCCCTGCAGAGCAGAGACAGCCACCGGCAGGCAGGTCCCCATCGCGGTTCCCTGCGCCGACCGGGGAGCTTGACGGCGCGCATGGACGCTGCATGTCATTTGACCGGGACCGCGATGGGCGCGCCTGGCGTTGTCTCATGACCGGCGACGGCGCTCGCGCGGCACGTCGCGTCCTGGTACTTGGCGGCACCGGCACGATCGGACGCGCCACCGTCGCCGCGTTGGTCGCGCGCGGTCACGAAGTGATCTGCTTTGTGCGACGACCATCGAGGGACCGGGGCGGATGGTCGCGCGACGGCGTCGCCAGTCTGTTGCGGGGCGCGGAGGTGCGCCTTTGCGACGTGACCAGTCCCACCTCTGTTGTCGTTCACGGTTTTCGTGATCAAGGGTTCGATGTGGTGGTGTCATGCCTGGCGTCGCGGACCGGTGAGCCACGCGATGCCTGGGCGGTAGACTATCAGGCGCACCTGAACGTGTTGTCGCAGGCGAAGGCATCCGGTGTTGCGCAGATGGTGCTGCTGTCAGCGATCTGCGTGCAAAAACCGCGTCTTGCCTTCCAGCGTGCCAAGCTCGCCTTCGAGAAGGCACTGGTCGACTCGGGATTGACCTATTCGATCGTTCGTCCGACTGCCTATTTCAAGTCGCTGGCCGGGCAGGTGGATCGGGTTCGGCAGGGGAAGCCGTTTCTCGTCTTTGGCGACGGCCGGCTGACAGCCTGTAAGCCGATTGGCGCGGCCGACCTGGCGGTCTACCTCGCGGATTGTCTGGAACAGGGTTCGCTTCAAGACAAGGTGCTGCCGATCGGCGGACCGGGGCCGGCCATTAACCCGCTGCAACAGGGAGAGTATCTGTTCCGCCTGTTGGGTCGGCCGCCGCGCATCAAGAGGGTGCCGGTTTCTCTGCTGAATGGGGCGGCAGCGCTTCTGGGCGGGGTCGGCAAGTTCGTGCCGCCGCTCGCCGCAAAGGCCGAATTGGCGCGGATCGGGCATTACTATGCGACGGAGTCGATGCTGGTGCTCGATCCCGCGACGGGCCGCTACGATGACGCCGCCACCCCCGAGACGGGTGCGGATACCTTGTATGCGTACTATCGCCGCATCTTCGATGGTCGCGAAACGATCGAGCGCGGCGATCACGCGGTATTTTGAGCCGCTGTTACCGACTGGCTCGAAGACTCGATTGCTTGCTTTGCGGTGCCCGAACGCTACTCTGCGTCATGACCGCGATGTGGGAATCCGACGCTCCATTTGTGCGATCGGGTGGGAGCGGGAGATGGTGCCGAAGAGAGGACTTGAACCTCCACCTGGTTTCCCAGACATGGACCTGAACCATGCGCGTCTACCAATTCCGCCACTTCGGCAGTGTCTGAACGGCCTGTTGAGGTCGCCAGAAAACAGAAGCGCGGACTCTACAGCGACAAACGGAGACTGTCAACGCTACAATGGGCGCTTAACGCATTGCAAGAGAACCCCCTTTCTGTGTCAAAGTCTAAACCACGGCGCAGCAATCGCCGTAGCGACCCCTACCAGGCCCGAGAGGCCAAGAAATACGCCAACCCCATACCCAGTCGTGAATTCATCCTCAGCCTGATGGAGGAGCACGGTGTCCCCATGCCGTTCGACGACGTGGCCGGCGCCCTGGCGCTCAGCGATCCCGATCAACTCGAGGCGCTTTCACGGCGGCTGAATGCGATGGCGCGGGACGGCCAGGTGGTCTGCAACCGGCGCGGCGGGTACTGCGTGGTGAACCACGAGGACCTGATCCATGGTCGGGTGATCGGGCACCCCGACGGTTTCGGTTTCCTGCGCCTGGACGAGGGCGGCGATGACCTGTTTCTGAGCCCGCGCGAGATGCGTCGCCTGTGGCACGGGGACCGGATCGTCGCGCGGGTGTCGGGTGTCGACCGGCGCGGTCGGCGAGAGGCCGCGGTGGTCGAGGTGCTCGAGCGGGCGTTCGAGAACGTGGTCGGGCGCATACAGATCGAAGCCGGGGTCGCGATCCTGCTGCCCGACAACAAACGCATCAGTCAGCAGGTGCTGATCGCCCCGGATCGGCTGATGCACGCGCGGCACGGCCAGATGGTTGTCGCGCACATCACCGATCACCCGGAGACGTGGCGCCAGCCGCTCGGCGAGGTGATCGAGATCCTGGGCGACCACCTTGCCCCGGGCATGGCGACCGATGTGGCCATCCGGGCCAACGACATCCCGCTGGACTGGCCCGAGGAGGTGGAGCACGAGATCAGCGCGCTGGCGGCCGAGGTGCCGGAGGTGGCGAAGCAGGGGCGCACCGACATTCGGGAGCTGCCGCTGGTCACGATCGACGGCGCAGACGCGCGCGACTTCGACGACGCGGTTTACTGCGAACGTACCAAGAAGGGCTGGCGTCTGTTGGTCGCAATCGCCGACGTCTCGAGCTATGTCGAGCCGGGTACGGCGCTCGATGCCGAGGCCTTCAAGCGCGGCAACTCGGTCTACTTCCCGGACCGAGTCATCCCGATGCTGCCCGAGGTCCTGTCGAACGGGCTGTGCTCGCTGAACCCGCAGGTCGATCGGCTTTGCATGACCGCGGAACTCTACTTCGACGCCGAGGGCAAGCTGTACCGCTCGCGCTTCTTCGAAGCGGTAATGAATTCCCATGCGCGCCTGACCTACGACCAGGTCGGGGCGATGCTGCTCGACGGCGATCCCGATCTGTGCGCGCAGTTCGGCGAGCTGCTGCCGCAGCTGCACGACCTGTTCGGTCTGTATAAGTTGCTGCACGCCGCGCGCGCCGAGCGCGGCGCGATCGACTTCGACACGGTCGAAACGGGCTTCTGTTTCGACGACCACGGCAAGCTTGCGGCGATCGAACCGCTGGTGCGGCATGACGCGCACAAGGTCATCGAGGAGTGCATGCTGGCCGCCAACGTCGCCGCCGCGCGCCACCTGCTGCGGCACAAGATGCCCGCGCTTTACCGCATCCACGAGAAGCCGAGCGCAGAGAAACTCGCCGACCTCGGCGAATTCCTCGCGGAGCTGGGCCTGCGACTGGCGGGTGGCACCGACCCGACCGCAAAGGACTATGCGAATCTGCTCGAGCAGGTCAAGGATCGGCCCGATTTCCACGTCATCCAGGTGGTGCTGTTGCGCTCGATGATGCAGGCGGTCTACTCGGACAACAACGTCGGGCATTTCGGGCTGGCCTTCCCGGCCTATACGCACTTCACCTCGCCGATCCGGCGCTATCCGGACCTGATGGTGCACCGTGCGCTGCGCCACCTGCTGACCGGCGAGGTGCCGGCGGCGTTCGAATACACCCACCAGCACCTCGCAGCGATGGGCGAGCACTGCTCGGCGACCGAGCGCCGGGCGGACGATGCGACGCGCGATGCGGCCGATACGCTCAAATGCGAGTTCATGCTGGACAAGGTCGGCGAGACCTTCGGCGGCGTGATCTCCGGCGTGAACAGCTTCGGCATCTTCGTCGAGCTCGACGGCATCTATGTCTCCGGGCTGGTGCACATCACCGCGCTGGATTATGACTACTTTCATTTCGACCCGGTCGGGCACCGCCTTACCGGCGAACGCACCGGCAAGGTCTACCGTCTCGGCGACACGCTGCGTGTCAAGGTCGCCGCGGTCAACATCGACGATCGCAAGATCGACTTCGTGCTGGCCGAATCGGTCGCGGGGCCGGGCAAGCGGGGGCCGAAATCCGGCGGTCGGGGACGGCGCGGCCGCGGCAAGGGTCGCCGCAAGGGCTGAGCGGTGCCGTCGCAACTGATCGTCGGGATCCATGCGGTCCGCACCGCGCTGAAACACGGCGTAAGGCGCGTCGAGCGGCTGTGGGTCGACGCCGCGCGCCGCGACCGCCGCTTGCGTCAGCTGCTCGACGAGGCGCGGGCCGGTGGACTAGAGCCCGAGTCCAGCGACAAGGCGGCGCTGGATCGCATGACCGGGGGTGCGAACCATCAGGGGGTCGTTGCGCTCGGCGAGATGCCCTCCAGCCTGGACGAGGCGGCGCTGGACCTGTTGCTCGGTGATTTGGCGGTGCCGCCGCTGCTGTTGGTGCTCGACGGTGTGACCGATCCGCACAACCTTGGCGCCTGCCTGCGCAGCGCGGACGCCGCCGGTGCCCACGCGGTGATTGCCCCGCGCGACCGTGCCGGCGGTCTCACGCCAGTCGTCTGCA
>CBDTXT010000196.1:0-6089 GCA_965364465.1 uncultured Chromatiaceae bacterium | reverse complement strand
GCGGCGAAGATGGCTGGCGGCTCGACTACCCGGTCCGGGGTGCGGCCGAGCAGCATCGCGTGGCGCAATTGCTCGCAGTCACGCGGGCCCCGGTGCAGCAGGAGTTCAGCGCGCCGGGCAGCCTGGCCGACTACGGTCTCGCGCGGCCCGAGGCGGTGCTGCAACTGGACGACACCCGCCTCGCGTTCGGTGACCGCGATCCCGTCCAGCGCAGCCGCTACGTGCTGGTCGGGGATCGAATCCGCGTGATCGATGATGTCTACTTCAATCTGCTCACACTGCCCGTGCGGCACTTCGCCGCGGACTGAGCATGCCCGAACTGCCCGAGGTCGAGACCACGCGTCGCGGTATCGCCCCGCACCTGGTCGGTCAGACCGTCACCGGCGCAGCAGTCCGCCAGCAACGGCTGCGTTGGCCGGTGCCGGACCTGCGCGCGCTGCTGACCGGGCGACGACTGGAGGCGCTGGATCGACGGGGAAAATACCTGCTGTTCCGCTTCGCCCACGGCACCTTGCTGGTCCACCTGGGGATGTCCGGCAGCCTGCGGGTGCTGGGTGCGGGTAGCGCACCGCGTCCGCACGATCATGTCGACCTGCTGTTCGCCCGGCACTGCCTGCGTTTGCATGACCCGCGTCGCTTCGGCGCAATGCTATGGGCGACCGGCGACCCTTTGACCCACCCGCGGCTGCGCGACCTGGGCCCCGAGCCGCTGTCGTCCGGGTTTGACGGGGCCTACCTGCATGAGGTTGCGCGGCGGCGCCGGGTGGCGATCAAGAACCTGCTCATGGACGGCAGGGTCGTCGTCGGTGTCGGCAACATCTATGCGAGCGAGGCCTTGTTCAAGGCGGGCGTCCATCCGTCACGACCCAGTCACCGCCTATCACGCACGCGGCTCGACTGCCTCGTCGACGAGGTCAAGACGGTGCTGGCGCATGCGATCCGGCGCGGCGGCACGACCCTGCGCGATTTCGTCAACGAATCGGGCGAGCCGGGGTATTTCGCGCAGGAGCTGTTCGTCTACGGTCGCGCCGGCGAACCGTGCAAGCACTGCGGCAGCGCCATAAAGACCCGTCGAATCGGCCAGCGAGCCAGTGCCTATTGCCCGCGTTGTCAGCGCTGAGTGCGCAGCGCATGGCGGCTGCAGACAACGGAGACTTCGACGCCCAGCGCCGGACTGTCGGTCACGAATGGCTGACGAAGCGTCAGTACGCGGGGCAGCGTCGAGCCGGGACGCGGGCGGCAGAACGCATTACGGACGCAACCCGATAGCCGTCCCCTGCCCGGTCGCCACACCGACGTCGGGTACGATGACCGCCGCCCGGCCGATGCCGCGTGGATCAGAGGCCGCCGAGACGTCGCCTGTGTGCAGATCCCAGGCGACCGCCTGCATATTGCCGTAGCCGTCGTCCAGGCGACGCACCGTGTGGCCGCGTGCGCTCAGCTCGTCGAGCACCTCGTCACTGAGCGCCCCCGGCTCGACATCGACCCTGTCCGGCAGATACTGATGATGAAAGCGTGGACGACTGACCAGATCGCTGACCTCGCGACCCTCAATTGCATCGAGCAGCCCGAGCAGCACCATGCTGATAATGCGCGAGCCGCCGGGCGTGCCGAGTATCACGACCCGCCCGCCGCCCTCGACGAAGGTCGGTGACATGCTCGAGAGCATGCGCTTGCCCGGGGCGATCGCGTTGGCATGGTTGCCGACCAGACCATAGGCATTCGCGGCGCCCGGCTTGACAGAGAAATCGTCCATCTCGTCGTTCAGCAGCACGCCCGTGCCGGCGGCGACGAAACCGGAGCCGAAGGGGTAATTGATGCTGAGGGTCGCGGCAACGCGGTTGCCGGCCTGGTCGAGGATGGAAAAATGGGTCGTGTCCCGGCCCTCGCCGGTGCGACCGTCCAGCTGTCCGCTCGGGGTCGCGTGGCGCAGATCGATCTGCTGTGCACGACGATGCGCATAGCCGCGGTCGAGCAGCTGCTGCAGCGGGACCTGGACATAATCGGCGTCGCCGAGATACCGCGCACGATCGGCGTAGGCGCGGCGCATGACCTCGACCAGCAGGTGTGCGCGGTCGGCCTCATCGAGGCCGGCAACAGGAAGCCGCTCCAGCATCTGGAGCATCTGCGCCAACAGGACGCCACCGGAAGACGGCAGGCTGGCACTGACCACCCGCCAGCCGCGATGTTGGACGACCAGCGGCGGTCGCTCGATAACCCGGTAGTCGCGCAGGTCCGCTGCTGTCCAGATACCGCCGCCATCGCGAACCGCGGCAATCAGTCGGCGTGCGATCGGGCCCGTGTAGAAGGCCGCGGCGCCGTCACGCGCAATCGCACCGAGCGTCGCGGCCAGATCCGGCTGGCGGATCAGATGGCCCTCGGGCGGCACCTCCCTGTCGAGCAGGAACTGGTCGCTGGCGGCCGGGGAACTGCGCAGTGCATCGAGCCGGAACCGGGCCATCTTTCGGTACATTGCGTCTACAGGGAAACCGTCGCGCGCCAGGATGATCGCCGGCGCCAGCGTCACGTCCAGCGGCAGACGGCCATAAAGGCGGGCAATGTGCTCCAGCGCGGCCGGCACGCCCGGAATGCCGGCGGCCAGCGCTCCGTCGATAGACGCGTTCGGGATCACCTCTCCCTCCGGGTCCAGATACATATCGGCGCTGGCCGCGGCCGGGGCGCGCTCGCGACCGTCGAGCATGACCTGGCGGCCGTCGCGGGCGCGATGTAACAGCCAGAAACCGCCACCCCCGAGGCCCGAACCGGACGGCTCGACGACCGCGAGTGCGGCACTCACCGCCACCGCCGCATCGAACGCGTTGCCGCCCGCCTCCAGCACGATCAGCCCGGCCTCGGTAGCCAGCGGGTGCGCGGTCGCGACCGCCACGCCGCCCGGCGGAATGGCGGCAAAGGCGCCGCTGCAAGCGAGCCAGAAAACGAAAAGGCCCCACGAGGGGGCCCTGGCCGCCCGCCGGCTGACCGGGGTCTTACGCATTGGCCGCCGTGATGCGTTCGTACTTGGCCATCAGCTCGTCCTGTGTCTCCTCGCGGTCGGGGTCATGCGGGATGCAGTCGACCGGGCAGACTTCCACGCATTGCGAGGTTTCGTAGTGGCCGACACACTCGGTGCACAGCTCAGGGTCGATGACGTAGATCTCGTCGCCCTGCGAAATCGCGCCGTTGGGACATTCCGGCTCGCAGACGTCGCAGTTGATGCATTCATCGGTGATCATCAAGGCCATGTGTTGGGTACTCCACAAGGATCTGTTGCTTCAGCCGTCAGGTGCAGCGCCGATCATCGAACAGCCGTTGCACCTCTGGATGTACGAATTCTGACACATCTCCGCCGAGCCGAGCGATTTCCCGCACCAACGTCGAGGAGATAAAGGCATACTGTTCCGCCGGCGTCAGAAAGATCGTCTCGATCTCCGGCGCGAGTCGGCGGTTCATGCTGGCGAGCTGGAACTCGTACTCGAAGTCGGACACCGCGCGCAGGCCGCGTATCACGATCGCCGCGTCGTGGTCGCGGCAGAAGCTCACCAGAAGGCCCTCGAACGGCACGACCTCGACATTCTCGATACCCGACAGCGCGACGCGCGCCAGCTGCACCCGTTGCTCGAGCCCGCAAACTGGGGCCTTGCCCGTGTCCTTGGCAACCGCCACCACGACGTGGTCGAAAAGCTGGGCTGCCCGCTGGACCAGGTCCGTGTGACCGTTGGTGATCGGGTCAAAGGTACCGGGGTAGACGGCTGTCTTCATCGCGATGGCTCGGATCGCAGGCATCATCGACCGACGCCTGCCGATACACGCTCTTGTTGAATGGCATGCGCTGCATTCTAGCCCGGAGTGTTGCGCCGCAACAATCGATGCCCCGACTGGCCGGCGCTCCCGGTACGCGATACCGTCCAGTTTGCGGGCAGAACCGGCCACGACCGGTGCGAGTCCTGTTCGAGGTAGAGTGCTGCGTTGGCGGTCAACCAGCGATTTTCCTCGAGCAGCCGGCAGACCCGGGGAAGCACACCGTCGGCAAACGGCGGGTCGGCAAAAACGATATCGAACGGGCGCTGCGGCGGACTCAGCAGCAGCCGCAGTGCGTCGGTCTCGAGAACCCGGGTTGCGCCCTGTTCGCCGAGCAGCACGACATTCTCCCGCAGGCGCTGTGCGGCGGCCCGGTTCTGCTCGACCGCGCACAGGGACGCCGCGCCGCGTGAAAGCGCTTCGAGCCCGAGCACACCGCTGCCGGCGAACAGGTCGAGGCAGTGTGCGCCGGCGATATCGCGTTGCAGCCAGTTGAACAGCGTCTCGCGCACCCGATCAGGCGTCGGACGCAGGCCACGTCCCGGGAGGAAGTGCAGCCGACGGCCGCGATGCCGGCCGGCGATGATCCGGACCTGGTTTGCCGCCGCGGGCAAACCCTAACCACTGCCGCCGACGATCACCGCGATTCCGGCCTCGCCGCTGATCCGGCGACTGAATGCGTCGCGCACCTGGTCCACGTTGACCGCGGCAAGCTTCGCGGTCAGGGTTTCCAGATAGTCCAGCGGGTAATCGTAAAAACCCATCATTGCGAGGTATTCGACGATCTTACCGTTGCTGGCGATGCGCAATGGGAAACCACCGATCAGATTCTGCTTGGCCGCCTCGAGCTCCTCCTCGCTGGGCCCCTCGGTGACGAACCGCTGGAGCGTGTCGCGCATCACCTTCAACGCCTCGTCGGCCTGCGCGTTCTTGGTCTGTGCCACCATCAGGAAGGGACCCTCGACGCGCATCGGGCTGAAGTAGCTGTAGACGCTGTAGGACAGCCCCCGCTTGTTGCGCACCTCTTCGCCCAGCGTGGACACCAGAGACCCGCCGCCCAGCACATGGTTTCCGACATACAGCGCGAAGTAATCCGGATCGTGCCGCGCCATGCCGCTCTGCCCCACGTAGATATGGGTCTGTGATGACGGGAACGATTCTCGCAGCTCGGCACCGCTGGCCTGTGGTGCCGGCGGCAATGACGGCGCGTGCTCACCGGCCGGCAGCGCGGCGGTCAGCCGTTCGGCGATGCGTTCGGCTTGCGCGCGATCCACCGCACCGACGATCGCAACGACCGCGTTGGCGGCCACGTAGTAGCGCGCGTGAAACCGCACCAGGTCGTCGCGCCCGATCTTGGCCAGGGAGTCCTCTTCACCGCTCGGCGAATGCGCGTAGGGGTGCTCGGCATACAGGGTGCGGAAGAAACGCCGCTGCGCGACCGTTCCCGGCGACTGCAGGCTGCGCCGCAGACCGATCTGCATCTGCTGGCGTACGCGCTCGATCGCGGCCGGATCGAAGCGCGGCTTGGCGATCACCGCGCGCGCCGTCTCCAAGCCGACGTCCAGTACCTCGGCCTCGGTCAGACTGCGCAGGCTGACCCAGGCCATGTCGCGCAGGGAGCCACTACCCAGTTCGATGCCGCGCTCCTCCAGACGCAGCGCGAGGCTGTCCGCGTCCCAGTCGCCAGCACCCTGGTTCAGCATGCTGTTGACGAAACTCGCCAGCCCGGGAAGCCGCGCGTCGCGCGCACTGCCGGCGTCGAACACGACCCGCACATCGACCATTGGCAGGTCGGGGGCACGCACATACATCACCTTGGCACCCTGGCTGGTCTGCCAGGACTCGATCTGCGGTCCGGCACAGACCCAGCCCGCCAGCAGCGAAAGCACCACCATGAGGCCCGCACCGAGCCGCTGCCGCAACCTCGCAGCCACGGGGCCGGGACGACGGCTGCCGCCGGTGAGTAGGATATCAGCTGCCATGGCGACCTCCTGCCGTCGATGGTGAGCGCTGTT
The DNA here is from genome assembly GCA_965364465.1 of uncultured Chromatiaceae bacterium. Taxonomy (GTDB): domain Bacteria; phylum Pseudomonadota; class Gammaproteobacteria; order Chromatiales; family Chromatiaceae; genus Thiosocius. The sequence continues at coordinate 276 of CBDTXT010000196.1, read as the reverse complement.
GCTTCTGGTCCATCGGCAACGGGTGAAGTGTCGCGACGGTCAGGTTGTCGTCCACCAGGTAGCGTTGCGCAACCGTGCGCACCTGCTCAGGGGTCACGGCCTTGATCGCGTCGATCTCGGAGTCGAGCAGCCGCCAGTCGAGACCTATGGTCTCGAGCGTGCCGATCTCCATTGCCTGGTAGAACAGCGAATCGGCCTGGAAGACCTTGCTAGCCACGACCTGGGTCACCACCCTGCGCAGTTCCGCCTCGTCGATGAGCTCCTCGCGTAGCCGAG
>CBDTXT010000195.1:0-6149 GCA_965364465.1 uncultured Chromatiaceae bacterium | reverse complement strand
CTCCGAATTGATCACCTCCGCGAGGTGCTGGCCAAACAGCTGAAACCCACCGCCCGGGGTCGCCGTGCCCATCAAGACCCGTGTCACCCCGGCATCCGTCGGCAGGGCCGGCGCTGCCGCGGAAACGGAAAGACCCAGCGTCAGCAATAGGCAAGAAAGGACCAGTCTGGCGGCAACGATTCGTTCCATCGGCTCAACCCATCTTCGCGAGTGATCGTCAGAGGTTTTAGTTAACGCCGCTGGCTCGGACAAGAAAACCGGCGGATAGTGGGCCTTAATCACCCGGTAATCACCCGGGGACAGAAACCGCTTGGCACCGGGCCGGAGGCTCACGAGAGGCCGGTTCGAAGAGCAGTGCGCTGCGGTTGAGCCGGGGCCCGGGCGCCTGACGGACAGCCACGAGGCGCAGCGCGGCCCCAACGGCTACCCAGCGTCGTCGGTGAATGGCACCGTGGGGGAGTCGGTACCCGCCGACTGATCTGATCGCCTGGTATCGACAGAATCAGGCAGATACCATGGACCCTGTCCGCGCCCGGAGACCGCCGGACCGCCGAAGACCTGTTCCCCGGGTGGAACAGGCGGGTAATAAGGAGTGCTACCGATGTTGCTGGGTTTGTTGGACCGCGGTCCGCTGCTGGAAGAGGCCTACGCCGGCTGGATGTTCGATGTCTATGCCTGGGCCCTGCGCAATTTCGACCCGGTGATGTTCCGCGACGAAACACTGCTCGTCACGCCCTCAAACCAACACTTCCCCGGCAGGGCACACAGCCCCGAGGAGATGGCAGGGCTGATCTTCGATCGGGTGGTCTCCTATGCGGGCATGGCGCATTGGCCGTTGAAGCTGCTGCCGCCGGGCAGCTGTGTGCTGGCGCCCGCTGCCGAGGTGTCCATGATCGTCGGTGCACGAGGCTCGCGGGCCGTGGCATCCCAGCCCTCGCCGGCCAGTCTGACGCTGAGCTACGATCCCGACTACCTGAACAACCCGGAAGCGATGATCGCGGTGTTCGCCCATACGCTGGCCCACTACCTGGGCACCTCGGCGAAGGAACCCGCACCGGGCGGACCCGAGAACTGGCCACACGTGACCGAGATACTGGCGGTATTCCTCGGATTCGGCCTGATGTTTGCCAATACCGCGCTGGTCTTGCCGCGGGGTGGATGTTGTGGTGGTCCGGTGGTGCGGCGGCAGGCCTACGTATCACAGCACGACATTACCTACGCGCTCGCCATCTTCGCCGCACTGAAGGACCTGCCGCAAAAAGACGTCCTCAGGCACCTGAAGAAGCCGCTGCGCGGGCATTTCAAGCAGGCGCTGCGCGAAGTCAAGGGCCGGCATGCGCCGCGGCTGCAGGCGATGGGGCTGCTCCACGCGTGAAGTCACAGGTTCAACGTCGCGCCCGAGCAACCGTCTGTCAGGGCCAACGAAGGTCGACACCTGCCCACCTCGTTGGCCTGCGCATCAACACCCTCCGTAGTCTGTCGATATGCCTGTCCCGACACCGGCGCCCGATCAGGGCAGGCATTTTCGCGGAATGACCCCCGAGAGATCGAACACATCTGTCCATCGTGTATCACGCGTCGACTCGAAGCGGACAGGCTCGCGGGATGGATTGGCGGCCAGGACGCGCCTCGACTGCTGGAAGGGGATTGGCAAACCTGCGCAGTCGGGGTCCCGGCACGCGAAGATCGAGGCGGCTCGCGTCCTCTCCGCGCGCAACTGCGCCCCGTTGACCCGCTGAAGCCCGCGAGCAGGCCGCACGACGGCCGGCTACACTGGACGATTGATGACATGCGACGTACCGCAGACACGCATCTGCGGGACCACCACCAGGAGCCGACAGATGAACAAGCCAGACGACCCGCCAGTCACCGACGGCCCGGTGCCGACATCCGACACCCGGCGCCAGGACATGCTGCGTGCGCTCAGCGCGGAACATCGCGACGGACTGGCGTTCGCCGAGCAGATCGCGCAGATCGCGCGCAGCGGCGACGACGAAGACCTGGCGCGTGGTGTCGCCATGGTGGAGGCCTACAACCGGCAGGAGATGGAGGCCCATCTGCAACACGAGGAGCAAACCATCTTCGGCCCGCTGGTCCGCAATCACCGCCAGTATGTCGACATGTGCGTGCAACTTGGCAAGGAACACGGTTTTCTGCGCAGCCTGGTCGAACGGATGCGTGACGGCGAGACGCGATCGCGTCTCGCCGAGTTTGCCCAGACCCTGAAGAACCACACCCTGCTCGAGGAGGAATGGTTGTTCCCGGTGATCGAATCCATGTTGACGGACGACGAGTTGCAGGCAGTGTTGGACTTCGAACCGCTGTCGGTACTCGAATCGCCCCCCGGCACCCCGAAACAGCGGGTCAAGCTGGTTACCGACGAGGATTGGCTCGCGGTGATCGCCGAACACCATGCGACGAACGCCGCGACCGGTCCAAGCATCGTGCTGTTTCCGCGTTACCAGCCGGAACTGGCGATGAGCCTGGCCGAGCACCTGGACCTCGCGTTCTTCGACCTGCGGCAGGACTACCTGCAGCAGTTCGGTGTCGCCGCAGATCGTACGTCGCTCAGTGCGCTCGATCAGGAGCTGCGCGACCGGGCCGCGCGCACGGGCTTCGTGTGCCACAACATCGAGGCCCTGCTATGTGTAAAAACAGAGCAGGAGAGGCGTTCCTGGTTGAGGGATTTTCTCAGCTCATCCTGGCCGAATCCGGTCGTGCTGCCGATCACGGTGTTCCAGGGCGACGTCCCGGAAGATCACCCGCGCGTGTGCGATCTCGAACTGTTCAAACTGCCCTATCTACGTGCCCGACAGACCGCTTCGAAGGTCATTCGTTACGATATGGAAAAGCCTGAATAGCCGGGCCGCGACCCGCTGGGCAACCGCAGTCACCGCGGCTTTCCCGGACAGCGCTTGCCACAGGAAACACGTGGCTTATTCCCGCAGATCTTCTTCTATACCCGAGGGTAAGCCGGGGCCGCCGGACGGCTCCCGATCCTGAACCGCCGGATCTTGACGAGGGGCCTATCGCACCGTGTTTTTCACCGCCGAAGCTAACAAGCAGCCCCGAATACAAAAGGCCACCGCTGCGTGTTCGGGGCATCACCTCACCGTCGTCGACCACCGGGTATCAGGGATCGTCGCCGTCGTGGTGCTGGCGTTTTGCAGCGCGATAGCCCAGGCGGCGCCTGGCCATGCGGAGACGCCGCTGTTTGACGGCCATATCCACTATAACGAAGACGTCTGGGACGTGCTGGCGCCGGATGATGCGATCAAGCGTCTGCAGACGGCGGGCATCGAGCGGGCATTCGTGTCGAGCACGCCGACAGAGGGCACCGAACGCCTGTTTGCACAGGACCCGGCCCGGGTCGTCCCGCTGCTGCGGCCTTATCGCAGCTTCGCGGACCGTCGCACCTGGTTCGCGGACCCGGAGCTGGTCACACGTCTCCGGGAGCGCCTCGATGCCGTTCCCTATCAGGGCATCGGGGAATTCCACGTCTTCGGAGCCAACGCCTCGACACCGGTGATGGCGGCGATGATCGACCTGGCCGTGGAGCGTGGCCTCTTTCTGCACGCCCATGCCGATGAAGATGCCATCGTCCGAATCCTCGAGCGCACAACGGATCTGACCCTGATCTGGGCACACGCCGGATTCGATGTGCCGGTAGCGCGTTTGGCCGAACTGCTCGCGCGACACCCGGGATTGCTGATCGAGCTGTCTTTCCGGGACGATATTGCACCGGGTGGGAATCTCTCGAATGACTGGCGGCAGATCTTCATTGCGCACCCCGGGCGCTTCCTGGTCGGCATGGATACCTACATCGCGAGTCGCTGGGACGCGCTTGGTGAAATGGCCGACGGGGCTAGAAGCTGGCTCGCCCAACTACCGCCGGACATCGCGGACCGGATCGCATTCGATAACGCCGCCGAGCTGGTGAAAGTCCTGGACAGGCATCCCGGCCACTGATCGCTGCCCCCCCGCGGACCGTTTCACCGGCAATGCCGCTGAGCGCGAGCGTGGGACCGGCCGCCCGCTTGCTGAAGGGTCGCGCGCACCCGGGTAGCCGTTCTTGATCAGGTGCGAGGCGATACAACGCTAGTGGGATGCTTGGTGGGGGTATGCATGTCGGCCCTATGCTGATGGGATCGAAACGCCCGCCCATGTTGTGACATCTTCCGTGACTGTACGTGGACCGATCAACACGAGTGCCGTCACTTCGGTTCACGTGCAAAGGGCGCTTGAAACTTGGCCGAGAGTTCGACTGCAAACCAGGGCATGTCCACACGACACAAGCAATCGGTTGCGGCCAGTGCAGGAGCGGAGCAGCGCCGCCCGGTAGGCGAGCTTCTTTCCGGCCCTCAGCGCGATGCGGTCGAACCGCCCGGTAGCCTGAGCCGAAAGCGCCGAGGGCCTGCCAGGGCAATCCCGATTGATTGACCACTGGCGGCCTCGGCGCCGCTCGCATCGTGCCTGCGCGGCAGTTGCTCAGGACAGGAGGCTTTGAACGCCTTCGCGTTCCTCTTTGAGCTCGTTGAGTGTGAAGTCCATACGCTCACGGGAAAAGTCATCGATCTCCAGTCCCTTGATCACCTCGTACTTGCCCGCGGTGCAGGTACAGGGGAAGCCGTAGATCATGCCTTCGGGGATCCCGTAGGAGCCGTCGGAAACGACGCCCATCGTCACCCACTCACCGTTGCTGCCCAGCGCCCAGTCGTGCATGTGGTCGATCGCCGCATTGGCTGCACTGGCTGCTGAAGAGGCACCACGTGCAGCAATAATGGCTGCACCACGCTTACCCACGGTGGGGATGTAGGTGTCACGGTACCAGGCTTCGTCGTTGACCAGGGTCTTTGCGTCCTGTCCGTCAACGCTGGCAAACCGCAGATCCGGGTACATGGTCGGAGAATGATTTCCCCACACCACCATTTTCTCGATGCTGGTGACCGGCTTGCCGGTCCGCGTGGCCAGCTGCGAGACCGCCCGATTGTGGTCGAGGCGCATCATGGATGTGAAGTTGCCGGGCGGCAGATCGGGCGCGGAACTCATCGCGATGTAGGCGTTGGTGTTGGCTGGATTTCCAACCACGATGATGCGTGCGTCGCGCGAGGCGACTTCGTTGAGCGCCCGCCCCTGCTCGATGAATATTTTGGCGTTGTCCATGAGCAGGTCTTTACGCTCCATGCCCGGTCCGCGTGGCTTTGCCCCAACCAGCAAGGCATGGTCCACATCTTTGAAGGCCACATTGGCATCGCCGGTACCGACCATATCGACCAGCAGCGGAAATGCACAGTCTTCGAGTTCCATCATTACGCCCTTGAGCGCGCTCTGGGGTTTCTCCATGGGCAATTCCAGCATTTGCAGGATGACCGGCTGATCTTTGCCCAGCATCTCGCCGGAAGCGATTCGGAACAATAGTGCATAGCCGATTTGGCCGGCTGCACCGGTAACTGCGACACGAACGGGGGATTTTGTCACGGCGTAACAATCCTCATTTTTGGGGATGGGTGCTGATGCGGATCGAACGCACCTAGACATTCCGGCGCGCTCAGCGAATTCCCAAGGCAGCAAAGGAAGATGCGTCCTTCGATGCCGGAATCGTTGCGGATGACGGTAGTTTCGTCAAGGTCGCCTGGCCGTGCTGAGGCGATGTGGCGCAACAGAGACACCCGCGCGACGCACTTCGAAAACAACGGGTCAAACAAGCGAAGGGCATCTCAGGCATCGGTTCAAGAAATTCTTCGACGCTAGTCGCGGCCGCGGCCATCAGGGCGCTGTTCATTGCAAGCCTATGAATTAAGGCTGAATTTCGCCATGGGAGTGATACAGAAGCTAGCCATCATGGGTCGGACCAGCGGGCTTGTCGGGACGCCTGGGCAATCTGGAGTCAAAGGAAAACGCACATTCGATCGGCGCCGCGGTCAGGCTTCAGCCAATATTCGGTATCCAATATTTGCAATGTTCAGCGCTACCCATTCGGCGCCGTCACGCAAGGCACGCAGGTGTAACACGCATACCGAACCGGGACCGGGACAAATCGCGTTCGCGGGACCCTATAGCCGGTTGGACAGTAGCAGGTTGTTCCACCGCCACCTATGGTCAGGACGTGGCGAACAATGAGAGCGTTGCGTTCCAGGCCGAGAACATCC